>NZ_JAMQJY010000002.1:300000-555539 GCF_023703085.1 Alkalicoccobacillus plakortidis
TACTTCTTCTGCACCTTCAAGTCCTGCTAGTACCTTTAAAAGTGTTGATTTACCTGTTCCATTTACACCAATTAAGCCGATTCTTTCTTTAACTTCTATTGTAAAAGAGAGACCATCAAATAATATCTTCTCTCCAAATGTCTTATGCAGGTTTTCGACGCGCAACATACTCATTTGCTCCTGCCTCCTTATAATGACTGATAAGGTGCTGATTGATATAAATAGTTAGGCAACACCTTTTGATTTTTATAGCCTTTTCTAAAGATATGTGTGGTTGCTGGACTAATGGGTGGTATCAACCAAGACCATTTTCCAGTTACATCACGACCTACCTCTTGCTCTCTTTTTTCAAACCGTTCAAACTGTTTTGCTGCTGTATGATGATCCACAATACTCACACCAGCTTTTTTAAATGAATAAAGAACTGCCTTGTTTAACTCAATTAGCGATTCATCACGCCATAACGTATACTCTCTTGATGTATCGAGTTTAAATACCTCAGCAACCTTAGGCAACATGTCATAACGATCAGTGTCAGCTAAGTTTCTAGCCCCAATCTCCGTGCCCATATACCAACCATTAAAAGGAGCCGCTTGGATATTCAATTCCGCCAATGACTAGTTTCATATCTGAAATAATCGGAACTGCATACCATTTGAGCTGTAGCTTTTCAAAAGCTGGAACACTAGGGTGGGTTAGTGGGACTTCTACAATGAAGTCTCTAGGAATCGAGAAATATTTTGGGGTATTTTCACCTATTTGTATCACTAGTGGTAGCACATCAAATCGGCCACCTTCACCTTTCCAACCTAAAGCTTGGCATGCTTTTGTAAAAGGTATAGATGCTTGGATCTCCAACTACCGTTCCATCCTTTTCTTCATAACCAGCATAACGTATGAGTTGGTGGTTCCATATTCGGATTTTCCCATCCATATTATGCGGGTTAAGGGCTGTTAAATAGGGAACAACATTGCCCCCATTTGTAGCTTGTTTAATATGGTTAAATAACACATTCGCGATTGATTGTTCGTCATTTAGATCTCTAGCATCCGTGACCTTTAATGTCTCCCAGAAAAAACGACCGATACAACGGTTGCTATTACGCCATGCCATTCGTGCTCCATGAACCAATTCTTCATATGTATGTGTATAAGATCCTGTTTCGCTGATCTCTTGTTTTACTTCTGATAAACGATCAAGAAGTTCCTCTTTTGATTTCTCTTTTTCACTATAACACTGATTGAGGAATTCTTCTGCTTGTTCATACATTTCACTTGTTTCAATCATTTTGGACCCCCGATCATTACTCGCTTCTATCTCGAAAAAGCTGTGCTTTCACCTAGGGTGTCCGCACAGCCATTCACCTATCAATTTTTTATTTCAGCAGCTTTTGAATTTCGGGTTCGATTTTTTCTGGTTTTGTTGTTGGCGCAAAACGCTCAATTACTTCACCATGCTGATTGACCAAGAATTTTGTAAAATTCCATTTCACATCAGATCCAATCGTGCCCTTTTTCTCTTTTTTTAGATATTGATAAAGTGGATGCGCACTACTGCCATTCACATCGACTTTAGCGAATAAAGGAAAACTAACTCCAAAATTCACCTTACACACATTTTCCATTTCATCATCTTCAACTGGCTCTTGATTCATAAATTGATTACAAGGGAATCCAAGGACTTCAAAGCCCCTGTCCGCATACTCTTGGTGTAGCTTCTCCAAGCCATCAAATTGTGGAGCAAATCCACATTTTGTTGCTGTGTTCACAATGAGTAATGCTTTTCCTTCATACTTCGACAATGGGATCTCTTCGCCTTTAGAAGATTTCACCGTAAAATCATAAACAGACATAAGCAAACCTCCTATTATCAAGCATCTGTTTGCATTATACCGCTTCTTTCTTTCATCTACTAATGATTTGCTTAAAGCTGTTCTCTTCTAGCGAAATTAACAAAACGAAACTTATCAGGCCGATGCCTAGATTCCGTATACTGAAAAATGCTAGCATCATCTAAATATGTCCTACCTCTTACGACTACTACATTTGTAAAACCATCTAAGTCCAATAATGCAAGATCCTCATCTGTTGGCTCTTCTACTACAATTTCTTTTTTTGCAAAACTAATGATGAGGCCCAGTTTTTTCTCAAGATATTCGTAGATCGAATTCTGACTAATTTCCGCCGTTAATCCAGGCACAACGGAACTAACCAAATCATCCTTATCTAAAATAACCCGCTCTCCATCAACCTTACGTACTCGTTTGATCCGTGTAGCATACTGTTCACTCGTTAGCTGCAGCTTGTCCTGCAAATCCAAATTAGGCTTCACTTCATCAAACGCCACAACATCAGTTTCCACATTCATATTCATTCGTTCACTTAATTCTTTAAAGCTTGATACACCCGAGAACGGAAAATCAATTTTAGAGCGGTCAAGTACAACAGACCCTTTTCCTTGGATCTTTTGTATATAGCCTCGCTCTGATAACAGTTTGAGTGCTTTTCGAATCGTTTCTCGTGAAGCCTGATACGTTTTTACTAACTCTAATTCTGAAGGAAGCAGCTCTTCAGGCTTCCATTCTCCTTTTTGAATCTGGTTGGCCAACTCTTCATATACCAATTGGAATTTGCTTTTCAACAAATACACCGCCTGTACTTTTTATACTTTATGAAGACGCACGAACATGATACACAACCGCTTCATACGGACGAAGTGTCATTTCCTTTGCTTGGATCGTTTATTTGCTGATAATTTGATACCAAAACATCGGCGTGGTTATCGGTTAAAAACTGGTGTAGCAAAGTCTGATTCTTGATCAGAGAAATTTGCAACCACTAACAATTTTTCACCATTCCACTCACGAACATAGGCAAATAATTGTTGATCATCCTCAAGCAACAGCTTGTAGTCTCCAAAGGTTATAATATCATGACTCTTTCTCAGTTCAATCAAATTTTGATAAAAATAGAAAATAGAATTTGAGTCATCAAGTGCATTTTGAGCGTTTATTTGCTTGTAATTGCTTGCCACGTGAATCCATGGAGTGCCTGCTGTAAAACCACCATGAGGTTCCGCATTCCATTGAACTGGAGTTCGCGAATTGTCACGCGACTTCTGCTTAATAATCTCCATGATAGCCGATTCGTCCATTTGTTTTTCACGTAACTCTTGATAGATATTCAGCGTTTCCACATCACGGTACTCTTCAATCGTTTCAAACTTAGGATTGGTCATACCAAACTCTTCACCTTGATAAATGTAAGGAGTACCCTGCATCATGTGAATCACAGTTGCCAGCATTTTTGCTGATTCGTTATGATATAACGCGTCATTTCCATAACGACTAACAACCCTAGGCTGATCATGGTTACACCAGAACAACGCGTTCCAAGCCTCCACCTTGATGCATGCCTACCTGCCATTTAGAAAGAATCTGTTTTAAGGCACGGAAATCTACTTCACCTAATGCCCACTTCTCACCATTTGGATAATCTACTTTAAGATGATGGAAGTTAAACGTCATACTTAGCTCGTTGCTATCTGGATGCGAATACTGCACACAGTGCTCCAAAGTAGTGGACGACATCTCTCCAACCGTCATCGCTTGGTAAGGTGCTAGCACTTCTTTGTTCATCTCCTGCAAGAACTCATGTACACGCGGACCATCTGTATAGAACTTACGTCCGTCTCCTGGAGCCACAGACCCATCATCATTCGGGAAGTCTTGGTCCTTAGAAATCAAATTGATAACATCTAAACGGAAACCATCAATACCCTTTTCAAACCAGAATCGCATCAGTTCGTAGACTTTATTACGCAGCTCAGGATTTTCCCAGTTCAGATCGCCTTGAGTTTGATCAAACAAATGTAAATAATATTGCTCTGTTTTCTCATCCCATTTCCACGCTGATCCGCCGAACTTTGAGAGCCAGTTTGTTGGAGCTTGTCCATCAACTGCATCCTTCCAAATATAGAAATCACGGTACTGATTATCCTTAGAGGAAGATGCCTGTTTAAACCACTCATGCTCTGTAGAAGAATGATTCACAACCAGATCCATAATGAGCTTCATGCCTCTATGATGTGTTTCATCTAGAAGCTCCTGAAAATCATCCATCGTGCCATATTCGTCATGAATATTGTAGTAATCACTAATATCATAGCCATTATCACGCTGAGGTGACGAATAAACGGGAGTAAGCCAAATTACATCTACTCCTAGCTTTTTAAGGTAATCCAACTTCTGAATAATACCTTGAATATCTCCCACACCATTACCTGTTGTATCATTAAAGCTTTTTGGATAAATCTGATACACAACCGACTTTCTCCACCATTCATTCATTTATAAGCACCCTTTCAAGTAGGAAAGCCGCCTTTGCAGAGGAATTCTGCTAAGCGGCTCTTTGAAGTTTTTAATTATCTGTCTTGGAAATCTTTTTGGAAACGAGAAGCGATGATAGTAGCTACAACTGGAATGACGATTGCAATAACCATCCCGATGGCGAAGTTGATATAATCAGGTCGCTCACCAACAATTGAGACGATACCTGGTAAACCACCAACACCAACTGTAGCAACAATTCCATTCACAGCGACCCATGCACCAGCAATCGACGCACCAATTATGGCACAGATGAAAGGGAAACGATAACGCAGGTTAACCCCAAATAGTGCTGGCTCCGTGATACCTAGATAAGCTGAGATAGAAGAAGTAAGGGAAAGACCTTTCATCTTCTGATTTTTAAGAATGAAATACATCGCTAGTGCAGCAGAACCTTGTGCCACATTAGACATAACGAGTATCGGCCATAGGAATGTTCCACCTTGACTAGCTATCAACTGAAAATCTACAGCCAAGAATGTGTGGTGCATACCTGTTATAACAAGTGGTGCATAGAACAAACCATAAACCGCTCCACCAACAATTGCAAATTGATCAAATAAGGAAACAAATACTCCAGTAATGCTGTTACCTAACGCAAATGTTACTGGACCAATTAGGATAAAAGCAAGGAAACCTGTAATTAGTAGTGCTACTGGAGCAACCACTAAAAGTTGGAACGAATCCGGTGTAATCTTTTTCATGAAGTTTTCTATTTTAGCTAACACATAAGATGCGAGTAACACTGGTAAAACCTGACCCTGATAACCCATTGCAGCTATATCAAAGCCAAACAAATTCCAAAATGGAAGTGTTCCGTCTTCAACAGCACCTGCATAATCATTCGCATTTAAAAGGCCTGGATGACAAAGTATTAAACCAAGAACAATCCCAAGAAGCGGACTGCCTCCAAACTTCCTAACTGCTGACCAACCAATCAAAGCCGGTAAGAAGACAAAGGCTGTACTTGCAATCGTATTTATAATTTCTGCAAGACCTGCCCATTGTGGGTACATATCAATAATTGGCTGATCTGTAAAAATTGCATTTGTTAAAACGTTGTTTAAACCTAGTAGTAAACCTGCTGTAATAATTGCCGGTAAAATAGGAATGAAAATGTCTGATAACCCTTTTACAGCTTTTTGTAACGGATTCATTTTCTTTGTAGATTCTTCTTTAGTCTCTTCTTTTGAGGACTCAGAAATGCCTGCCTCTGAAATAAACTCCGCATACACCTTATCTACTAGTCCTTGACCAAGAATGACTTGGAACTGATTATTAGCTGAGAACGAACCTTTGACTGGATCAATGTTCTCGAGTGTTTCTTTATCAACCTTACTTTCATCATGCAGCACAAGTCGTAATCTTGTGACACAATGTGTAGCTGAAGAGATATTCTCTTTTCCACCAATGGCTTCAAGAATCTCCTTCGCTGTCTTACGATTATCACTCATTGTTATTCCCCCCTGTGAATGTTTTTAGTTCATTTACTTATATTCATTGAGCACACGTAACATGTATATACAAATGATTACGTTTTCATCATAACTTGTATATACAAATTAGTCAACTATAAAACTTAGAATTCGACATAATTTGCGAGTTGATGATTATATAATCTGCTATCTATACCCCTACCCACTGGTATTGAACCCAAAATATTTGGTTAAAAAAATAATGCAATGAGCACCTAAGTCGTGGTCATTGCATATTTTGGGCAGTTTTGTATAGTTACTCTGACTCTGAGACTTTAGTCTTCGGAGCTATTTTTTTTGAATTTTTAGGTTACTTCTCTGATTTCCTTTATTTATGAGAGTCAATCGGAACGATTAACGTTTCTTTATAAAGTTGATCTTGATCACTCCAAGTAAATAAAACTTCTATGGAATCTTTTTTCTTAGAAACTGGGTAATTTGTGAAGTCAGTCAGAATCTCATCTGAATGTAGGACTTCTTTAGTATCCTTAAAAAAACCTGTAGCTTTTTGATAGCCATAATCTGCTACAGAACCACCTTCAAAAGTAATCATAGTCATCACATCATATTTTGTACCCTTTTTATTTTTAGTTGTGATAGTGAAATTCGAACAATTATCCTCGCACTTAGTCATATTTTTATCAATACTGTAATCAGTTTCAAAAAGAGTGATCTCCCAATCTTCAGATTCAACTTTTGCGATTGGTTCAGATGCTTGAACCTGTTGATGATAGACAAACATAAAAAGTAAAGAAAGCATAATAATCATTTTTTTCATTTTTCCTAACCTCCATTTTAATCTGTTCAATTTAGATTCCTCTAGATAAATGGAGATTATTCAGGAATAACGTCCTTTTTAACCACAAAAAAGAGCACCTGGCCTGTTAGATGCTCTTTTTGGCTTGTTACACCAACTCTTGGCTTGTTAGGTCCTCCCTTTGGCTCGTTACACCGACCCCTGGCCTGTTAATCTCTCTCTTTGGCTCGTTACACCAACCCTTGGCCTGTTAGGTCCTCCCTTTGGCTCGTTACACCGACCCCTGGCCTGTTAATCTCTCTCTTTGGCTCGTTACACCAACCCTTGGCCTGTTAATCCCTCTCTTTGGCTCATTACACCGGCTCCTGGCCTGTTAGTCCCTCCCTTTGGCTTGTTACACCAACTCTTGGCTTGTTAGGTCCTCCCTTTGGCTCGTTACACCAACCCTCGGCCTGTTAATCCCTCTCTTTGGCTCGTTAACTCCGCATCATCGGCCTAACACAAATATCCTACTTACTGTCAATTCACCGCTCGTCTTTCCATCAGATTTAATCCAACTCCCATACAGATCGCTCCCATAAAAAACAGGATTGAGGCGGGCAATAAGTATTGTTCTGCACTCCAATTATAAAGCGTTGCTCCTTTTAACATTTCCATGCCATAGGTAATTGGACTGATTTGGGAGAGGATTAGAATTGCTTTTGAAGATACGATTTCAATTGGCCAAAATGCTCCGCCAAGCATTGCAAAACTTGTGGCAACAAAAGGGATGATCGCATCTAACTGCCTCATTGAGGTGATAATTCCACTAACTAATACGCCAAAGGATACTAATGCAAAGATATAAGGTATAACTACAATTAGACTCATCAATAGGCCACCTTGAAAATCAAATTGAAAGACGGTAGCGAATAAGATAAAGATAATGATTATTTGCAAATAGCCTATTAAAAAGCTATAGATGAGATTACCTAAATAGATACTTGTTTTTGAAGCGGGTGATAGGATTAAACGATCCCAGACACCATATTGTTTTTGTTCAATGATCGATGTCACAGAAAATGTGATTGTATAAATAACAAAGAATAGGGTAAAGCCAAACACTGCTTGTAACGATTGATCATATGTCCAATTATTATTATCTTGAACTGAAAATCCTGATGTAGTGATTGGATAGGTTTCAGCGTCCTTACCGATTTCCTCTCTTATCTCTGATGAACTACCTGCCCAAGCTGAAACAGCTTCGTTAATAAATCGTTCTTTTTCATAATAAGAATTAACTGTTGATTCGACGATATCTTTAGCAAAGGATTCTCTTGCTATTAGCAGATCATATCGATTAGATTGCAATTGAACAGCAGCTTCAGCAGATTGCCTGTTTAATATGTCTTGTACGCCTTCTTGATTTACGGAATAAAATTCAATTGATTTTTCTTGATTTAAGATGTCGATCGCATCATCGACTTCCGTTTGACTTAATTCATCAGAATATACAGGAATTCGAATAGACGGACTCATATCTGTCTGTCCAATTAACAGTACAAACACAATTGTGAGAGCATACATGGCAATGAGTGCCCACGGGTTTCTTACGGCCTCTCTTATTAATCCCCAAAGGATCCCTCTCACTGCTATCCCCTCCTTTTCGGAAACAAAATGATCGCTAGTGCTACAAGAATCAAACTATAGCTACATAAAATGGCAATACTCGGCAGGATGGACTTAATGTCTCCTCCTTGAAATGCCTGAAAGTACGCGGTCATTGTTGTCCCATTTGGTGTAAACTCGCCTACCTTGCTAATGAGTGGAGCTAATGCATCCGTCTGAACAAAGCTACCTCCTATAAACGCAAAAATGGTCACTATGATATTTGAGAACAAGCTTGATGCCTTATAAGAGTCAAAGCTAAAGTTCATTGAAGTTAAAAATACTGATAAGCCTCCTACTGTCATACTTACAGCCAATGTAATGACACTAAATAGCAAAAGACTTCCCCAAGTTACATCAAAAGCAAAGTAAGATATAAGAAAAATAATCAATAACTGAAATGCTGCGGTTAGAGTTCCTGTTATCCATTTACTAAGTCCATATATATAAGCAGGAGTACTCGATAAGATCATTCGATCAAACACTTTTGTTCTTTTTTCATCTGTTGCGTATCGTGATACCAATCCTGCTGTATATAAAACAAACATACACGCCATTCCAACCGTTACATAATCGAATATATCAATGAGCCGGCTCTGGTTCTGAATGATTTCATGATCCACTACCTCAGGTTGAAAAGCATACAATCCGTCTATCTCAGCAGCGAAACTTTGCATGCGGATCATTTCATAAAAAGAATAAACAATGTCCTCTACCATTTGTGCATAGGTTGATTTCTCTTCATTTAAATGTAGTATTAATTCTTCTTGACTGCCCTCATTCAGGAAAACAGATCTCCAAATACTCTCTTGATAACCCTCTGGAAATTCAATAATTGCTGCATAGTCCTTTTCTTCAAGTGCTTCAGCTAAAGAACTAGATTTAACAATCGAGATCTGACTTCCTAACGTAGAACCAAAGACTTCCTCCACTAGGATGTCTTTCAGATTAAATTCAGTCGCAAATTGTTCGGCAGATTCGCGTGGAATTCCTTTATTTTCTGCTTCATCTAAAAACCTATTTACTTCTTCTGATTGGGTTTCCGCATTTACAACAGCAATGGTAAATGGTTCAAAACTATTACCTGATTGTGCAAATCCAAGGATGGTTATTAAACCCATTGGCATGATAAATAATAAAATGAGGACTGACTTTTCCTTTAGCAGGTGTTGTAAATCTTTTTTAATTAGAGCCCATAACATAGCTTCACCTCCCTAATCTCTCAGATTCCGACCAGTTAGATGTAAAAAGACATCTTCAAGGGTTGGTGGCTTCGCTTGGATTGCTATCAACTTGACTTTTGCCTCGGTCGCCATAACAATTACCTCATCAAACATATCATCTCGGTTCGTAACAATTGTATACGTAGGATGTTCTACTGATACGGATGAGATATTCGGGTGACTGCGTAACGTGTCCTCTAATTGCTGGCTCATTTTATTAACCTTTATTTCAATGGTCTGCTCTGAACGGAGAATGTCTTTTACCTCATCCTTTGTACCAGCAGCAATCATTGAACCACGGTCCATAATGTAGATGCGGTCACAGACGTATTCCACCTCCTCCATGTAATGACTCGTGTACAAGATCGTCATTTGTTCTTCTTTTTGAAGGCGGCGGACCATTTTTAAAATAAAATTCCGTGACTGTGGGTCAATACCTACAGTTGGTTCATCCATGATGAGAATTTCTGGGTGATGAATTAAGGCAATGGCAATATTTAATCTTCTTTTCATACCACCTGAAAATGTTTTTACTTTATCGCCTTTTCGTTCCTCTAAGCCTACTTCAACTAATAGCTCGTTCACTCTTTTCTTTAATTGTTTGGATGGAATGGCATACATCTTCCCAAAGAATAATAAGTTATCCACCGCCGTAAGCTGTGGGAACAAAGCTAGGTCCTGAGGCACAAGTCCAATAGCTTTTCGTAGCTTTTTCGGATGCTTAATCATATTCTCACCAAGATAAAAGACATTTCCTTCCGATGGCTTAATAAGAGTTGAAATCATTGAAATTGCTGTTGATTTACCCGCTCCATTTGGTCCAAGTAAACCGACTGACTCCCCTTTTTCTAAAAAAAGGTTAACACCCTTTACAGCATCTAATTGCTTATAGCGTTTTGACAAACTCACAACTTCAAGCATAAAATCGCCTCCTTCTCTCTTAATTTAGTGTACGTTAGATCCATTTTTCTAGGTATTCCCAAAAGTCATAAGTTACACGTTGAAGGAATGACTTAAGTCATAAATAAAAAAACACAATAGTCACCTTAAAAGATGACCATTGCGCTTATCTACTCAAACCAAGCTGATGGCGTATCGCAAAGATTGCAAGCTGTGTCCGGTCTCGTGCATCGAGTTTTGTTAATAACTGACTGACATAGTTTTTTACGGTACCCACCGTTAGATAGAGAGCTTGTGATATTTCTTGATTACTTCTGCCTTCCCCAATTAACCGTAGAATCGAAATCTCACGCTCTGTTAAATCAATTGAAATGTCATTTTCTACTTTAGACTTCAGTAATTTCGGAACAACGGAAGCGGCAACCTGTTCGTCAAGACTCATTCCTCCCCGCATGGCGCTGTGTATGGAGTTTATAAGTTTTTCGCTATCTGCATCTTTTAGTAAATAACCAACTGCACCTAATTTTAGAGCCTCTAAGGCATAATCATCATCCGAAAACGTGGTAAGAATTAAAATCCTGGCATTTGCGTCTATTTCTCTAATTTTTTTTGTTGCCTCGAGTCCTGTCATCACTGGCATACGAATATCCATTAGTACGAGATCTATCCGATGATTTTTATAGGCTTCTATGGCTTCTTGACCATTTGTTGCCTCAACAACCACTTCTAAGTTTGAATCTGTTTCAATCATCATTTTTAACCCTTGACGAACTAGTACCTGGTCTTCTACTAATAGAATAGATGCCATCTAACTGCCCTCCATATCCCTTTTTATAATAGGAAATACTCCTTTGATCACAAAATGGTCACCATGAACTCCCGAATCAAATCGTCCATCTAGATTAGTAAATCGATTACGAAGATTACGTAATCCAAACCCTTCTCCCTGCGGCGGTTGATGAAGTCGATTAGACATCCTCATGGCATAACTATGTTCACCAAGTACTTCTAACGTGACGTCCACTTCTCGTGAATACGCATGACGCATCGCATTTGTTAAGCCCTCTTGAATAAAACGATACACAGCCACGCTTTGGTCATCATCTAACACAATGGACATCGCACCGGGTTTTGTCACCATTTGAATACGAACATGACTTTCTGCTTCTAATTTGCGGATAAGATGAATAACGGCTTCTAGTCCTTTTACAGAGTCTTTCTGTAAAGCTTGTACAGAATCACGCATCTCTTGCAAACTATTTCGTGCTAGATCCTTTGTTTGCTTAAGCAATTTTTGCTGTTCTGGCATTGAATCCAGCTGCATCTCTACGACCTGAAGCTGCATCATTAATGCCGTTAATTGATGACCCACAGAATCATGTAAATCTCGTGCGATTCGATTTCTCTCCTTAGAAGCAGTGCTTAATTCCTGCTCTCTAAGTTGTCGGTTTAATGTTCGATATTCAATTAGATACGATTGCTTTTCTTGTATATATTGCTCATTGGAGAGCGTCAATTTTTTTATAGAAAAAAGTGCAAATACTAGTATGATATAGTATGAAATCAACAACATTGCTAAAGATACCGTTTCAGAAAAGTAAAAGGAATGAACACTAAGAAACAAGCCAATAAGATAGAATGGAATATAGCTTGAGGTTTTATCTTCAAAACTAAAAGCCACTGCAAGAATACTATAAATGAAATATGGAGTAAGCATGCTATCAGATAAAACAATAAAATGAAAGCCACTATACACAAAAGCTAGTACGCTGTAAAAAAGAGAGACAGAGCGCCACAGAGGTCTACTAGTAGCCAATCCAGCAAATAACCCCATTCCAAACCAATACTCATAGGAATAGATGAGGTCAAGCTGTTCAAAACAGCTAAATAGAAATAACACCACTAACGTAATAAAAATATATTTCATTTTACCACCTTTCTGCGACTCCTTTTTAACTATGGATCGTCTACTAAAATAGAGAGGAGCAAATTATGGACGATAACGAACTTGTAGCACGTATTTTAGATGGGGATCAATTGGCTGTTCAGACTCTACATGAACGATATGCCAAGAAATTATTTAATTACATTTATTCACAAACAAATCACTATCATGATTCAGAGGAACTGCTGCAAGACATTTTTTTTAAAGCAGCCTTACACTTGTCTCTCTTTAGGAAACAATCTTCATTTAAAACGTGGATTTTTAAAATTGCACGTAATGCCATTATTGATTATTACAAAAGTGCTTATATTAGAAACCATTTTGTAGAATTCGAGTCGCATAACAGTGAACAACACGAAGCTGCAGATGCCACAGCTATCAGACATGAGCAAGTAAAATTCATTCACCATGCTATTAACGAATTACCTTTATCTTATCGCACTGTCATATACCTGCGCTACATTGAAGATTTTACACTTAAAGAAACAGCTTCTGTTATGGGAAAAACCATTTATTCAATTAAAGCCTTACAAAAACGAGCTCAAAAAATGTTAAAAGATGATATTGGAGTGGAGGTACTTGAAAATGGACAAAGGATCATCTAAACGACCGTACATTGAGATGTCTAATCGTACATACAAAAAAAGTCTTCGTGCATTTCAAGAAGGGTTGGAGGAATCAAAGCATACAAAAAAACAGCCGTATTTATTAGCTAGCTTGTCCTTAGCAGGAGCAGGCATTGCCGCTGCTATTCTTCTGTTTTCAGTTGTAAACTTGCCACAACCTGTTGGTCAATCAGATTCGCCAGTTATGCTAAGTGATGAAGATAATCAGGAGTATCAAGTGCCCGAATCTCTTAGTGACGTTAAAGTCGATTCAGAGATTGTAAATGAATTGATTTATAGAGGTCCATATGTTTTTTCACCTATCCAACCTGAACCAGTTCACAATGAGGAATTTTGGGTTGCCCTTAATCCTGAATGGGGATCCAATGAAGTATCTATCGTAGACGGAACAAAAACGACACTAACAGGACCTGAGTCAGAGGAAATTAACATACTCCTATTTGATGAAAATGCATCAGAAGAACAAATCTCAAAGGAGACGAATCAATTACTTTCTGAGCATCCTTATACATCAGGAACTCAACTGCCAACAGATAAACTTCATAAATATTTAGTTAATGCGCGGATTGTTTTTTCGCATGAGCCTGTTGGATATTCTTTTAATGACCAATCATTTTTTTACTCCTTAAAAAATGATGAAACAAACCGATTCTATGATTTATTTTCTTCAGAACTGTACGGGAAAAGAATTGTCCTATTCGCAGATTTCCCTTTAGAACAATCTGAGAAATGGGCTCAGTCTTATTATTTCATGTCTAATATTTTCCCAAGTGCTTCACCTTATGTATTAGATGAAAGTGAGACAGTTTCAGAAAACGGTCGTCCTTTAACTAAAGATGTTGTGACAAGTATAGAATATAATAACTATCAACAAAAGACTGTTGCTCTATATGAAAACACAGAGTTAAACTTTTCGACCTATGTACCCAAAAATGCCGAAATCGATCGCTTTGAACAGAATGGCTTTACTGAGTGGCGAATCTCAGAAAATCCAGATGACAAAACCTTTTATTCCTTTGGCAAGTTAGATCCAGATTTTGATCTCACACGTTCTCAAGATATTTTAGTAGATACTTATAAAATAGAGCCTGACTCGATAGATGTAATGGATGAAGACGTCATTTCTTTTTATCCGAAAGAAAATTATGATGATGAACCAACAGATCAAGTGTCGGGGTATTTCAGTCTCTACCAATTAAATGATTCTTGGTATTTCATCTATTATCAATTTGATCCCAACTCGGAACAAGAAGCGGGAGGTGTCACTCAAGAAAAGCAAATGCCTCAATATTTCATTGACGAACTAGAGTGGGAATAATGTAAACAATAAAGCTGGGACAGATAATGAAGAATGCTCCTAAATGCGCAGGACCTCTCGTCATTTGGTTATAGTAGTAGGGGTATGAGGGCGATCTCCGCTCCCGTGATGGGGGACACTTCTCGCAGGGAGGGAGGGCGCCCGCCTAATTTGGCTTTGCCAAATCATTTCAACCTTGCCCTTTAGTCCCGCTGGAGTCGGCCTCCCCCATCACGTCCGCTAGGTAGAGCGTTTAAGTACTTACTTACATTATTCCTTAGTAGAAAATCAGGGAATTATTGTACGAATTAGTAGCCGTACTCACTTATTTTGATAAACAAAAAACCGGACCATAATGTGATGTCTCGCATAATGGTCCGGTTTTTCTTATCGTACTAATACATTTCTGCTCAAACTGCTTTCCATCTATCTTCACCTGGATACGGACAGCTTTTGTATGAAAGTTTTGCCCTGAATCCTACAAAGCAGCCACAATGTTTGCAGGTTGTGTTACTGAGCAAGGACGGGCACTGCTCACAGATTGTAAGGCGTTGCTTATAGTGCTCTTCACTTACAAGTTCTGTCTCGTAGGCTAGTTGTTCGTCAACTAGCGTTTGGACGGATGTGTTTCTCCAGTCCTCCTCCAACAAGCAACCCTTACAAGCCATCTCGACAACTCCTTAGTTAATTTTTAGAACAACAACAGACATAGGAGGAATGGTGACTGACACTTTCTCTTCTGAAAAATTGATGCCTTCAAGAGTTGATGGTTTAACAACCTCAGGATTTTCGAAAGTGTTATGCTTATTCATTGAATCAGCAGTCAAGATTGTCCCTGTTGCTTGTGTCGGCGCGTTCTGCCAGCCTCGTAACTCAAGTTCAAAATCAGCTGCTTCTTTTATGCCATAATGGCAAATGGAGAGATGCACTTCTCCTTTTTGGTTTTTAGATGCGCTGATATGCAGGTCTTGATTTTCACTATTTTCTTGAACCTGAATTGAAACGGCATCCTTATGGACCTTATACATATCAAAGACATGATAGGTTGGAGTCAACAGCATTTGATCTCCTTCTGTTAAAACCATTGCCTGCAAAACATTAACGGTCTGTGCGATATTCGCCATTTGCACGCGGTCTGAATGGTTGTGGAAGATATTTAGTGTGACACCTGCTACAAGTGCATCACGAATCGTATTTTGCTGATACAAGAATCCAGGGTTTGTTCCTGGCTCCACATCAAACCACGTTCCCCACTCGTCCACGATTAAAGCGACCTTTTTTTCAGGATCGTATTTATCCATAATCGTACTGTGTTTTGTGACTAACTCTTCCATATACAATGCACGTTCAATGGTCTTATTCCATTCATCTTCAGTAAAGTTAATGGCAGATCCTTTCTCTTGCCAGCTTGGACCTGGGATTGTGTAATGATGTAAGGTTAGCGCATCCATAAAAGGCGTTGCTTCTCTCATTAATACTTCTGTCCAATAATAATTATCACCGTTAGGTCCACACGCAATTTTATAAATGTTATTTTCTCCATAATTGCGGACGTACGTTTGGAACTGACGATATAGATCGGCATAATACTCAGGGCGCATATTTCCACCACAACCCCAATTCTCATTACCTACGCCAAAATAAGTGAGTGACCATGACTTGTCCTGTCCATTCTTGCGTCTCAAGTCAGCCATTGGTGACTCACCGTCAAACGTAATATACTCAACCCATTCCTGCATTTCCTGAACTGTGCCACTGCCTACATTTCCGTTTACATAAGGTTCAGCACCAATTAATTCACATAAAAGAAAGAACTCATGCGTACCAAAGTGGTTGTTTTCAACCACTCCACCCCAGTGGGTATTAACCATACGCTTTCTACCTTCTCTTGGTCCAATTCCATCCTTCCAATGATATTCATCTGCAAAGCAGCCTCCTGGCCAACGTAGAACAGGGATCTCTAATTCTTTTAATGCCTGAAGTACATCATTTCGAATACCTTTATTATTTGGGATTTCAGAATCCTCTCCAACCCAAATTCCTTCGTAAATACATCTACCTAAATGCTCGGCAAAATGTCCGTGAATGTTTCGGTTAATTAATGCACCTTCCCCATCAAAATGAATGATCGCTTTTGTATTCATTCAGCATTTCCTCCTTTAAAATCATAGCGCTTACATTTATATCTTCATCTTATACGTACAAGTGTAGTTCGTCTATCTTTTTTTCTGATTTTTTGAGCGGGCGAAGATATTCCACTCCCGCTCTTCTTTTATTTAAACCGACTTTTTGAGGAATGAGTTAACACTAATGTTAGTCCTAGCTTTTCTGTAATTGTTAGATAATGCATAAGCGTAAGCAATACGGCTCCTACATTCATCCCGATAATGATGCCATCCATTTGAAGTGAGGGCAAAGAACCTAATGTAAACATCAGTAAAAACGAGACACCAGTTGACCAAACAGAATGCATAAAGGCTTCGCGCACTAATCCAATCCCAATTAGATATGCCTGCATTGGAATCGCAAAATAATGAAAGAGAAAATAAGGTACTAGCAAAGTAAGATATCCCGATGCAGGAGAATGCTCAAAAAACAAATCCGTCATCGGTTCAGCTAGAAAATAAAAGATCATGACAACAGGTAGGCTGTAGGCAAATGTTACACCCATCGCCTGCCTTAGCAGCTTTGCTAGAGAGTGAAAGTCGCCCTTTGAATAACCAGAAGAAACAAGTGGCACCATGACTGTAAGTAGTGAGTGCGCAATAAATGCGGGAAAAAAACCAATCGTAAAGGCAACTCCAGCAAGCTTACCATATTGAATAAGTGCCATACCCTCCATCAGCCCAGCCTTTGAAAGTGCGGTTGTGATGAGAAATGGTTTAACCGCAAACGTGATCGCATGGAAAACTCGTAGCCCTGTAGTTGGCAAAGAGACAGCCAAAAGAGATTGATAAATTTCTTTATTTTCGATCGGTTTTTGTTCATTTTTCCTAAGACGATTTATTTGTATCACAAAAGCTGTACCCATATAAAACAGAACAAGGATCTCACTTAATACCACCGTGCCTAATGCAACAAATATAGCGGTTTGACTCTGAAACTGAAACACTTTAAATACCCCATAAAGAATCGTCAGCTGAGCTCCTCGTTTTAATAAATTGATTACAGCAATTTTTTTGGTATGCTGTGCTCCTACAAAATAACCTCGTGCCACTGAAGAAAAGGTGACAATAGGAATCAAAAGAATAAGCATCCATTTTACAAGGGGATGATAATGATCTAGTACTGGTAAATTCGGCAAGATAAAAAAGGCAGCCGTTAAGCATGTTGTAGCCACAATAATAGCAAGCTTTAATGCTGCTTTTAAGAGACTAATATGCTCAGAGTTCTCACGCTCTGCAACCATTTTTGATACAGAGACCTGCAGTTCAAGACTAGATAGCACAACGACAAATACTAAGGTAGGCAAAATAGCCATATATAATCCGAAATTATGCTCGCCTAGCTCATTAGCCAGGACTACATTTATAAGAAACTCCAATGATTCTCCTGCTAGAGCTGCTGTACTTAACAACAACGCCCCACGAAAAAAAGGGTTCATGCACATGTCCACTCCTTTATCCATCTCTCATACTACTTATATGAGGGATGTCCATTAAATATGGGTACAACCCATAAATAAAGAAGTGAATACTTGTGCATAAACCCAAAAAGTTACGTTAATTTGTGTCCCATAAAGCCTGGCGAGAAGTAGTAATTGCGTGTGCTCCTGCATCAATCGCCCGGTTCATATCTTGTTCGTTTTCAATTAAGCCGCCTGCAATAACAGATATTCCAGTTGCTTTTTGAACTTTTGAAATTAGCTCTGGAACAACTCCAGGCAATACTTCAATTAAATCTGGCTCAACTTTTTCAGCTAGTTTATAGCTTGTCTCTAAGGCGATCGTATCAAGTAAAAATAAACGTTGCACCGCAATTAAGCCATTTTTTTTGGCCGTTTTTAACACTTCACCTCTTGTTGAGATTAACCCAGCTTGGTCGTAAGTTCTGACACAAAAATTCTGCGGCATACTTATCACTCTTTAATCCTTGGATCATATCGGCGTGAAGCAGCAGTTTTTTATTGTGCGCTTTTGCATATTTAGCTACACCTACTAGCTGAGAAATATGCAGATCAAGCATCACAATATAGGTGTAATCACTCTCCAGAACCTTTTCAAAATCCTTCATTTTTTTAATAGCTGGAAGTATTCTTTGTCCGTCAAACATGTCTTGCTCTCCTCTTTAGCTTACAGGATTGGTTAGTTGACCGTGTGCTTAAAGGAAACTGCATCAATTTGTTTATCCAAATCTTGTGTAAACTGATCTTTTTGTTCTGTGTTCCAGTTTAAACGATCTGCCATTTCATTAACAACTAAATCCTTATATTTGAGGACTTTCTCAATATGGAAGTATAAATAACCGGTTCTACGCACAAAAAAGTCTAGAGGCTTTGCCGTCATTTCATGCTCTAACGCATAATCAAGTGCAGCTTGAAGGTAAGGTGGAAGCCCAGTTTCAGGTGTCTGTTTTACATAAGAATAAACGGTATCAACATTTGATCCATAGCGGTGAACCAATTCTGATGCTTCTTCTTCTGATAAACCAAGCTCAAGACCTTTTCCAACTTGTTTTTTGACAAATGTATCAAATTGACCAGAACCGCCTACATCTCCACCAGATAAGAGCATTTTCTCGGTTTTACAAGCTGGAAGTCACCCGGAAGTTCTTTTGTCACCATGTTCACAACACTGTCAGCCATTTTTCTATAACCAGTTAGCTTTCCGCCTGCAATGGTAAACAGCCCACTATCTGAACGGAAGATTTCATCTTTACGAGAGATATCTGAAGGATCTTTGCCTTCTTCATGAATCAATGGACGTAATCCAGACCAACTTGATTCTACATCTTCTGCATGAAGATCCAATTCTGGAAACATACCATTTGCAGCGTTCAGAATATAATCTACATCTTCTTTGGTCACTCCTGGATCTGCTTGATCACCTTTGTAATTTGTATCAGTGGTGCCAATATACGTTTTGCCTTCACGAGGAATGGCAAACATCATGCGACCATCTTTAAAAGGTGTATCAAAATAAAGCGCGCTTCGTAACGGGAAACGTTTGCCACTTACAACTAAGTGAACACCTTTTGTTAAGTGAATCGTTTTCCCTTTTTTAGAATTGTCCTTCTCACGTAGCAAGTCTACCCACGGTCCAGTGGCATTAACGATTTTTTTCGCATAGATATCTCGTTTTTCTCCAGTAATTAAATCAGTTGTTTGCACGCCTACTACTTTTTTATCCTTATAAAGGAATGTCTCTGCTTTTACATAGTTAGAAGCTAGTAGTCCGTGGTCTTCTGCTTTCTTCATCACTTCAATAGTTAATCTAGCATCATCTGTCCGATACTCAACGTAAACTCCTGCACCCTTTAATCCCTCTTTATTTAACAGTGGTTCTTTCGAAACGGCATTCTCTGATTTTAGCATGTTTCTTCGTTCATCTTTCTTAACACCTGCTAAAAAGTCATATACCTTTAACCCAAGAGACGTTGTTAGATAGTTAAATGTTCCTCCTTTGTAGAAAGGAAGCATCATCCAAAGTGGTGTTGTCACGTGAGGAGCATTCTCATAAACAATGGCTCGTTCCTTACCAACATCAGCTACTAGTTTTATTTCGAATTGCTTCAGATATCTTAAACCACCGTGAATCAGCTTAGTGGAACGACTTGAAGTACCAGCGGCAAAGTCTTGCATTTCAATTAAACCAGTGCGAAGGCCTCTTGAGGATGCATCTAGTCCAATACCTGCACCCGTTATCCCGCCTCCAATAATTAATAGATCAAGTTCTGTCTCACTCATATTCCGTACATTTTCAGTTCGTTGCTCGTATGAAAAACTCATTCTCTCCACCCCTGATGTAAAATGTATCTAAGAACATACAAAAGGAGACCACAGCAAATTCCGAGTCCTATCGCTAGGAACGTTGGAATGCTGTGGCCTCCTCATCATCTCAGACCGTTATTAACTTATCTAAAGTATAGTTCAAATCAGCATGTTCGTAAAGACTTATGCTTATGAGAACTTGTTTAAATAAATGATGAGGCTACCCACAGTCTATCTACCAACGTTATTTTACGTTTGGTTTAAAACCCATTGTTGCCTCGACTGCTTGTTTCCAGCCATCATATAATGCTTCTCTTTCTTCTTCGCCCATTTGTGAATCGTAGGACTTTTCAACCTGCCAGTTCTTCGCAATCTCTTCCTTGCTCTCCCAAAATCCAGTTGCAAGTCCTGCAAGATACGCAGCTCCAAGTGCAGTGGTTTCATTGATTACTGGGCGCTCAACAGGAAGATTTAGCAGATCGCTTTGGAACTGCATCAGGAAGTCATTTTTAACAGCGCCACCATCTGCACGTAGCTTTTTCACTTCAATTCCAGAGTCAGCGACCATTGCTCGCATGACATCACGGGTTTGATAAGCTAAAGACTCAAGTGTTGCACGCACAAAGTGCTCTTTTGTAGTTCCTCTTGTTAAGCCGAAGATTGCTCCTCGAGCTTCACTGTCCCAATAAGGAGCCCCAAGTCCCACAAAAGCAGGTACCATATATACACCATCAGTACTTGATACTCTCTCTGCATACTTTTCACTATTTTTCGCATCATTAAACATTCTTAAACCATCACGTAGCCATTGAATAGCAGATCCAGCTACAAAAATACTTCCTTCAAGTGCATATTCAACCTTACCGTCGATTCCCCAAGCAATGGTTGTTAATAGACCATTATCTGATTTCACGGCTTTCTCACCAGTTTGCATTAACATAAAGCAACCAGTGCCATACGTATTTTTAACCATTCCTGGCTCATAACACGCTTGACCAAATAGTGCCGCGTGTTGATCTCCTGCAACACCTGCAATTGGAACATTTTCACCAAAGAAATGATATCCAACTGTTTCGCCATAAACTTCAGAGGAAGAATGCACTTCAGGCAGCATGCTACGTGGCACATCTAGAATGTCTAAAAGCTCATCATCCCACTCAAGGTCATAAATGTTATACATCAAAGTCCGTGATGCGTTTGTATAATCAGTTACGTGTTTTTTACCACCTGTTAGCTTCCAGATAAGCCATGTATCAATCGTACCAAAAAGTAATTCGCCCTTCTCTGCTCGCTCGCGTGCTCCATCTACGTTGTCGAGTAACCATTTTACTTTTGTACCTGAGAAGTATGCATCAATAAGTAATCCTGATTTCTCTCTAAAAAGATCGTTATGTCCTGCCGCTCGAAGTTCTTGGCAGATACCATCTGTCTGGCGAGACTGCCATACAAGCGCATGGTAAATTGGTTTATTTGTTTCTTTATCCCATACAACTGTCGTTTCACGTTGATTTGTGATCCCGATAGAAGCAATTTCTTTTGCAGTAGCACCCGATTCAGATAAGACACCAGCAATAACGGCAAGAACGGAACCCCAAATTTCATTCGCATCATGTTCTACCCAACCTGGTTTAGGAAAGTATTGTGTGAATTCACGTTGAGCTGAATGAACGATTTCACCTTTTTTGTTAAAAAGAATAGCTCTTGTGCTAGTTGTACCCTGATCTAATGATAAAATGTATTTTTTCTCCATGACGAAATTCCCCCTTAAATAAATTAGTTCTTAATGGTTAATTGCTTTTGCTTGTTTTGATTTAGCGATTGAAAAGGTTGTAGATATTCCAACCAATGCAAGGATAGCAACAATTCCTACAATGACGCCAACTAAAGAACTTTCTAGAAAGACAAATTGATAAAATACAGCACCGATGACCCCACCTAGTAGTGGTCCAATAATTGGCACCCATGCATAATTCCAATTGGATGGTCCCTTGCCATGAATCGGAAGAAGAAAGTGGGCAATTCTCGGACCTAAGTCACGAGCGGGATTAATAGCATATCCAGTTGTTCCCCCTAAAGAAAAACCAATTGCCGTAATTAATAAGCCTACAATAAACGGATTCAATCCATCTGTGAATTGATTCGCACCAATCGCTAGTAATCCAAAAATTAATACAGCGGTTCCAATAGCTTCACTAATAACATTAGATGGATAATGAGGAATAGCAGGGTCAGTTGCAAATACACCGAGCTTAAGTCCTTGATCCTTCGTTTCTTTCCAATGTGGTAAATAATTCAAATAAACAACACATGCACCAAGAATGGCGCCAATTAGCTGACCAGCAATATAAGTCGGAACCATATTCCACGGAAATTCACCAATTGCTGCAAAAGATACCGTTACTGCCGGGTTTAAGTGTCCGTCACTAACGGTTCCAGATACATACACACCCATCGTAACAGCTAAACCCCAAGCGACTGAAATAGCAATCCAGCCAGAGCCCTCAGCTTTTGATTTTTTTAATAGATGACCGGCTACTACACCGCCACCAATAATAATTAATACCATCGTTCCTATCATCTCAGCCAAAAATTCTGCAAACATTCATACTCCCCCTTGTATATAACCTACCCTAATACCTAATTTTTCTAACACAAAAAAAGAGCAGCTTTCTATTCCCGTAGTAATTTTACTAAGGAATAAAAAGCTGCTCTCATTGGCTCATCAGCTTGGCATTATAAACTTAGGTCCACTATAACGCATACATTCTTTTTTGTAAACCCTTACTTTTTGAGTGAATTATTCATCTTTTAGTTTTTTGGGAAGTTTGATTAGGACTGTAGTACCCTTATCAGGTTGGCTTGTATAGGTTACACTGCCTCCCATCTCTTCAATTAATCGAATGGATACCATTGTACCAAGACCTGTTCCTTTTTCCTTTGTTGAATAATAAACGGTTCCTACTTTTGCCAACTCCTCTTTGTTCATTCCTTTTCCAGTATCTTCTATACGAATCTCTATTGTCTTATGCTTCGATTGCATGCTAACTTCTACCTGCCCACCAGGGGTTGCGGCTTCAATTGCATTTTTCACAAAATTAATAATTGCTTGCTTAAACTTTGATCGATTCGTATGAATAAATACCTCTTGATCTTCCGTTTGAAGCTCTTTAAATAATACACCTTCCTTAAAAGCATACGGATTTAGAAGAGTAATAATGTGAGTCAAACACTCTTTTACAGGGATCAAACTGCTATCACCAAGCTTGGGTTTCGCGAGAGTTAAATATTCGTGAATAATGTTCTCCGCCCGGTTTAACTCACTTAGTATCAACTGATAATATTCTGGCTTAACCTTTGATTCATCTTCTTTCATAAGTTGAAGAAACCCTTTTACAACGGTTAGTGGATTTCTAACCTCGTGTGCAATAGAAGCTGACAGTTCACTAATCGACTGTTGTCTTACTGCATAAAGTAACTCCTCTTGCATTCTCTCTCTTTTTAAGAGCATTTCATACAACGAAGCTGCACCAAACATGGATAACAAAATTAGTGCGGAGTAAACGACAGAGGAGACTAGTAACTCATACCCCTCTGAAATGAATACATCTTCTACCCCAAATGTCATTGCGGCTAAGAAGAGTTGCAAAACAATTGGAAACATAATCCCAATCATTGACAGCTTTAAGCGATTGCTTTTTACTGGACTCTCTTTTACATAATGTGTTAACCATAAGAAGAACAATGGATTAATGAGCAGACCAATAATGCCATATAAAAGCATATCCCCACCAAAATATATCCGCACCAACATCGCTATGATACTTACAATAATCCCGGCTTTTCGGCTACCATATAGAAACGCAATCACAATTGGAACAAAACGCAAATCCCATAATACACCGTAATTATAAAAAGGAAATAATACACACAACACCGCAGAAATGGACATAAAACTAATTAATACTGCGTTATTCCGTTTCTCTGGCTTTCCCTCATAAAGAACTAAGTAAATAATTATAGGTACTAATACGATTAGCACATGTAATAACAGCTTCTCAAAAATCATGTTGTTGGCGCTCCCCACACTTATAGACAATTATTCTAATCGTTAATGCATTCGACACCGATAAACAAATTCCTGTATGTAGTTTATAAATGTCTTGTCAGATATAAAAAAAACCGGCTAGATTTAGCCGGTTTGTTGTTGCTCATGTTTTTGATGAAGTCCAAAATAAAAGCCTTTTCTCTCCATTAATTCCTCATGTGATCCATCTTCTGTAATTTGACCATCCTGTAAGACAAAAATTCGATCTGCTTGCTCAATCGTATTCAGACGATGGGCAATCATAAAACTTGTTCTACCTTCCATCAGTCGCTTGAGTGCTTCTTGAATACGCATTTCTGTAATCGTATCGATACTTGAAGTGGCCTCATCCAAAATTAAAATGGAAGGATCAGCCAGAATGGCTCTTGCGATGGACAGAAGTTGTCTCTGTCCTTGACTGATACCTCCCCCATCTTGTTTGAGTTTAGTATCGTACCCATTTTCAAGCCGCATAATAAAGTCATGTGCATTGGCTTTTATTGCAGCTTCTTCTACTTGTTCATCCGTTGCATCTAAACGTCCGTACCGAATATTTTCTCTGATACTGCCTTGAAAAAGAAACGAATCCTGTAAGACAAATCCCATTTTTGCTCGTAAGCTTTCTTTTTTGATTTGCTTAATATCCTGATCATCGACTAATATTCGTCCTTTGTCTGTATCATAAAAATAAGACAATAAATTAATGATCGTTGTTTTACCTGCCCCGGTTGGCCCTACAAACGCAACGGTTTCACCAGCTTTAACTTTAAAAGAAACATCTGTGAGAATTGGGTCATCCTCATATGAAAAAGAAACATGATCAAATCGTACATCACCATTTATAGACTCAATAGATTTCGCACCATCATGATCTTGATCTGATGGCTCATCAATTACTTCAAATACTCGCTCAGCTCCAGCAATTGCTGAAAGTAATGTGTTAAACTGGTTTGCTAAGTCATTTAGTGGGCGCGTGAACTGCCTAGAGTACTCAGCAAAAATGACGATTGTTCCTACCGTTACCCCAGTCCCTGGATTTAGTGCGAGTAACCCACCAACACCGGCAATAATAGCAAAGCTTGCATTATTTAACACGTTCATGACTTTTGGAATAAAACCCGAATATGTTTGAGCCCAAAAACCAGATGTACGAAGGGTTTGATTTTTCTCTTCAAAATCCAGAATGATTGGCTCTTCTCTTGAAAATGTCTTGACCATAGCCTGACCAGCAATTGTTTCTTCAATATATCCATTTAAATCACCAAGATTTTGCTGCTGTTCTTTAAAGAAAATTGAGGTCCGTTTAGTAATCCATTTCATTCCCAAGATCATCAGTGGAATCACCATCAGCGTCACCACAGTAAGCAGAGGGCTTAACCACAGCATAACAGCCAAAATCCCAATAAAAGTAATGATACTTGATAATAGTTGGATAATAGAACTGTTTAATGTATTACTCACATTCTCCATATCATTTGTCATGCGACTCATTAACTCACCATGCTGTTTTTTATCAAAATAGGACAGTGGCAGCTTTTGAATATGGAGAAATAGCACCGTTCTCATCTCTTGAACCGTTTGTTGGGATATACCAATCATCCAATAGTTTTGGTACCAAGTTGCAAGCGAGAGTATGAGATAGATTCCTGCTAAAACAACTAATAGTGAAGGCAAACCATCAAGACTTTGAGCGATAAAATAATTATCAATCGCCATGCCAACTAGAAAAGGACCAAGTAGACTTAGAATGGAACTTACTAACACCATGGTCACAACGAGAATTAGTTTAAAGCGATACACAGATAAAAATGACCAAATTCTAAGTAGTGTACCTTTCCAATCCTTTGCTGTTTTATTTTTTTTATCTTTTTTTATTTTTGCATGGTTTATATCGATTTTTTTATATTGAAAGGGTTCTTTTAAAGGTGAGGGCATCCCTACGCCTCCTTTCCATACTGAGAGTTGTATAATTCCTGATAAAAGGATGATGTGGCAAGAAGTCGCTCATGTCTTCCCTCAGCAATTAATTCCCCATGTTCAAACAACAAAATCGAATCAGCTGCAATCGCTGTAGATAGTTTCTGCGTGATTAATATAGTTGTACATGGATACTGTCGAAGTGCTTTAAAAAATGCGGTTTCCGTTTTATTATCTAATGCACTTGTACTATCATCCAACAACAGAATTTTAGGTAGTCTAATTAGTGCACGTGCGATTGCAATCCGTTGTTTTTGCCCACCTGATAGATTTACACCCCTCTGACCAATACGTGTATCATAGCCAAGCTGGAAGTTTTGAGATAGTATGATGAATTTGTGCGGCCTCAGTTGCTTGAATAATTTCTTCCATCGATGCATCTGGTTTACCCCAGGAGATATTTTCACGAATTGTACCGGAAAATAACATCGTCTGTTGTGATACATAACCTAATGTTTCACGAAGAGTACGCAAATCAAGCTCTTGAATATCCATTCCATCGATCGTGATCTTACCACTACTTGGTTCATATAACCTAGGTAGAAGCTGGAATAAGGATGATTTCCCAGAACCAGTTGCACCTAAAACTGCAACTGTCTGATAAGCAGGAACCGTAAAGGAAATATCGTGTAAGGTTTCATGTTTCGTTTCTGGATAAGAAAAGGAAACCTTGTCGAAGTTAATTTCACCTTTAATACTAAGCTCCTCGGGTTTATCCTTGATGGCTACTTGTTCATCGGCACTGCAATATGTTAAGACCTCATCAATCCGGCTAGCAGAGGCTTTAGCTCTTGAAACAACCATAATAATCATAGAAAGAACCGTTAACGCGCCTGTGATCCGAGTTGCATAATTTATTATGGCTACAATCTCCCCAACCTGTGCTCCACCTGCTTCAATCTGCACACTTCCAAACCAAAGAACAGCAATAATCGATGCATTCATTAATAACAATAAAATAGGTTGAGTGATTTCCATTAAGCGTAATGCACGCATGGTTCGATCTTTTAACTGCTCATTTTTTGTTACAAATTGTTTAGCTTCATGACCACGTCTGACAAAAGCCTTAATCAACTTCATCGCCATCAAATTTTCACGAGTACTGTGATTAACCTGATCCAGCTTGCGCTGAACCCAACCGAACGAGACTGCCCCTTTTCTCATCAGAATCGTGATTGTTAATACCAGTAGAGGAATTACCACAGCAAAAACAAGTGCCAACTGAACATTTACAAAAAACGATAGAAGCACGCCACCGATAATAAGAAGCGGTGCTCTCATCATAATTCGCAGTCCCATAAACACAGTATTCTGAATTTGTGTCACATCGTTTGTAAGACGCATAATTAATGATGACGTTGTGAATTTTTCTAATTTCTCAAATGAAGATAGCTGAATGCGACGATACATCGCTCCCCTTAAATCTAAACCCGTACTCTGGCCAGCATGAGCAGCAAAAAAAGAGTTGATAATTCAGCAAAAAAAGCAAGAACAGAGCTCGCCATCAAGATGGCTCCCCAAAACAGAATCACATTTAAATCTCCCGCTACTATCCCATCATCAATGATCCGCGCTAACATTAACGGTGCTGTTAATTCAGCAACAAGCTCAAGTAACATCAAAACAAGCGCTATCACAACCGCTACTCGATAAGGTTTTATATAAGAAAATACATTTTTCATTCGATCTACTCCTACCTGACCCCAACCCCGGCATCTATTTCGTTAATCTAATTATATCTTATTTTATGTATGAACACGATTATGTCTTAAAAAGAAATAAAAATCGTTAAATGGATATGGAGTTTGCGCGAGGTAGGCTTGGAATTGGTGTCTCCCCGCTGCTTACGCGCGTGGTTCCTGCTCACTCTCCTCCTCCAGGCCCCCACAAAAAATAAGCTAGCTCATAGAGCCAGCTCATCTTGTAGGGAATTGTAGGGTTACGGTGGTTCCATTACCTACTTTTGATTGGATATCAATTTTTATGTGTAGCTTCTCGCACAGTTGATAAACAAGGTGAAGTCCCATGCCTGTTGATTCCCCGTATTTTCGTCCATTTTCACCTGTATAAAATGGACGCTGAATCATTGGCAAATCAGCCGCTTGAATTCCTACACCTTGATCCGTAATTTTAAGTGTTGGTTTATGGTCAGCAATTATCGTTTCAATAACCAAATGTTTGCCTGAATCCTTTGTATATTTGATTGCATTGACAATTATTTGATCTAACATAAAGACAAGCCATTTAGGATCTGTTGAGACGTACATTTCATTGTCTACATCAATCTTTGGATACATTTCTTTTAGGATGAATAATCGTTTGTTTTCCTGAACCACTTGTTGAACGAGTGTTTTGATCTGCACGGATTTAATTCTGAAATCTTGTTCAAATTGTTCAAAACGAGCTGTGTGTAAAGCTAGATCTAAACCTTTTTCTAGCCTTTTTAGTTCAGTTCTAAGAGCAGGATATTCATGATAGTCGGCTTCGTTTTGCGTAATCAAATTCATTACAGATACGGGAGTTTTCATTTGATGTACCCACTGAGTCATAAATTGAACTTGTTGATTTTTGCGAATCTCCAGTTGATGCTGCTCAGCTTGATGTTGATTATAGTATCTGGCAAGTAGTTGATTGTGAGCAAGAATTAACGGGTGATTACCTTCGATCTTAAAATCATGATGTCCGCTTGAAACATCCGTGAGCTTTTTATAATAGGGAGCAAGGACAAAGTAGCGATAGACCAAATATCCAGTTAATAACAAAAAGGACAAAAAGATAGCATACATTAAACTAGTAGGTTCAGCACCTGGATCAAGAAATAAAATTGATCCTACAATGATTGCCTGCAATATATGCACGATAATAAGGAGTCGGTGGTCTCTCCAAAACAAATTCATGATCCATCGCCCCATGTGACATGCAAGCGATACCCCGCTCCACGTATCGTCTCAACAGCATCATATATGTTAAGCGCCTGGAGTTGTTTACGAACTCTTGCCATATTTACATTAACGGTATTTTCATCAATAAAATCTGTATCATCCCATAGTTTATCAAGAATCGCTTGTCTAGTGACAACATTCGGATACGTCTTCATAAGCAGTTCAATCAGCTGACATTCCTTTTTAGAGAGCAATAATGTTTCACCCTGATATGTAAGCTCCATACGCTCTGTGTGAAAAATTAAGCCGTTTAACTCAACTGTCTTTTCTTCTGGAGCTGTAGAGTACTCTCCATAGGCTCTTCTAATATGGCTCCTTACTTTCGCCACAAGAACATCCGTATGAAAGGGCTTCGGCAAATAATCATCACCACCATGCTCAAGTGCCATGACTTGGTCAATCTCACTGCTCCTGGCTGAGATAAAAATAACAGGGCATGTTGATAATTGTCTGATTTGCCTGCACCAATAAAACCCGTCAAAGGTTGGTAAGTTAATATCTAAGAGTACAATACTTGGTTGTGCTTTCTTAAAAAAATCACTAAGGTCCGCTTCGCCATTGTGTGTGAACACAGTAAATCCATATCTTATCAATTTTTCTTTTAAGACAGCAGCAAGCTTCTCATCATCCTCAACAATTAAAACGGATTCTCCCATTCGTAGCTCCCCTTCTCTGCCTTTTTAATACTTTGAGTATAAAACCTTACTCAGCTCTTTTCAATTAATCGGCGCAATCCAATCAAATACTGTTTACGCATGAGCAGAAAATAAATGATCTGTGCTACAACATATCCACCGATCACAGTGATAACTGAGTTAAAAATTCTTGTCTCTTGTACAAACATTGATTGAAGCGCAACAAATGCTACACCAGAATGAACAAGTGATAGAGTGAAAGGTACAAAAAAGAGGAGACTCATTTCTGTCGTAACAATACGGTTGATCTTTTTATAGGTTAACCCTAACTTCCTCAATATAAGAAATCGTTCTGCATCCTGTGGCAAATAATTATGAAGTCTATAATACAGAAAACTGCCAGTCGCTATAAAAAAGACAACGCCAATGACGGAACCCATTAACAACATAGTCTGATATAAACTAATTGTCCTTAAGTATTCTAGGCCACTTGAATGAAAGTTGAATGTTGGACTAGGGTTAGTGGGATCCTGATAATAAGACAGTTGCTTTTTTTCTTGTTCTTCAAATAAGTCACTTCCTATTAAACCTGTTTCCTCCCAATTAGGAATATGATAACCAACCATAAATCGTTCATTATAGGGTGAAATATCTTCAAAAACTTCATCCGTCACAACGATAGGATTTATATTCAAATTATAGGAGCTTGAAAAAACCCGATGAGGAAACATAGGTAACATTTCAAAAGGTTCATTTAATGAAGAAAAAGTAACCGATTTCTCTCTTTCCGAGTCATCGTTTTGGACCCATGCGTTTTCATATGTAGCAATTGGTTGAATTTGCTGCTCTTCTAAATCAAGTTCAGGAATAACTAATAGCCTTGCAAGCTGATTAAATTCAGATTGAGACAGTAAGGTATAGTCGTTTTCATAGCTATCTTCAAATTCTGGATTGCGGTACACTCCCATGACTTCTTTTAATGATATGTCAACAGATTGATGGTCTATATTCTCTTGCTCTAACTCATTTGATAGTCGTTGTTCCATTTTTTGTGCGTCGCCTTGATCGAATGCTATATACGTCATAGCAAGAGGTGTTTCAAAATCTCGTTCTCCCCATGCGCCAACAGTGGAAATAGTTCCTGTTGCACAAATGGCGATTGTAGAAATGATTGATACTAAAAAAAACACGCGAGCGTTATCTTTTAATCGGAAAATTAGATTAGAGCGGCTTATTAACTTATTCCCAATCCAATTGTGCTCAGGCTTACGCTGCATACTCTTTAACACATACACACTTAATTGTGTAAATAAAAAATACGTCCCTACAATGACTAAACAGACCACAGGTAAGAAACGAATAACCACTTGTTCTTCTTCGGCTGTCATAGCTAAGAAATATCCAGCACCAATTAAAACGATTGCCAAAAGGCTTAATAGCTTAGATGAAACTGGGAAGGATTCAGGTTTTGAGGTTCCCTTAAGCAGATCTCCGACTTTTGAAGTTCTTACAATAAAGGAAGTAAAATAAGAGATGCTAATAAATAGAAAAATAAAAGCACTAACTGTTAATCCTAAGGCTTTCCAAGGCATATAAAAGGACATTTCATTAAAAAGAATCACTCTACTGACTGCCATCAAAAAAAGCTTTTCAAAAGCTAATCCCATAACTACACCTATTAAAATAGCACCAAATCCGATTAAACAGCTTTCAAAAAAAAGTAATTTCCGTAGTTTTCTTTTGGTTAATCCGTGAAGAACCAAAAGTCCAAATTCCTGCTTACGTGAAGTTAAAAACGTTCCCATTGAATACAAAACAAATAAAAAAGAAAAACAAAATATGACGTACTGCGAAACAGTCATCCCAGTAACTGCAACTTCAGTCACTAAGCCTTCTTCCACACTCGGGTGAAAAACGAAAACAGCATATACAAAGAAAACAAATACAGAAAAAGCACAGCTTAACAAAAAAGCTGAGTATGTTCGTTTGTTTCGAATAATGTTAAGGTAAGCGAACTGCCGAAAGGTCACGGTTATCTCCTCCAAGTAAGGAAAGGACTTGGACAACATTTTGATAGAAGGCTTCTCGATTATCGCCTTTGTAAAGTTCATTAAACAACTTTCCATCTTTTATAAACAGAATTCGATCACAGTAACTTGCCACAACTGGATCATGTGTCACCATTAATATAGTCGTTTGCTCTTCTTTATTTATCTTGTGTAACAACTGCATCACGTCGGCTGTTGCTTTTGAATCAAGATTACCTGTTGGCTCATCTGCGAGTACAAGCTTAGGTTGGTGAATTAATGCACGCCCTATTGCTGTACGTTGAATCTGACCTCCAGATAGTTCATACGTTCTTTTTTCAAGAAGGTCCTGGATGCCAAGCTTAATGGATATCTGTTCGACTCTCTTCTTCATCTCACTAATCGATTGTCCTCCATCAAGTGTAAGCGGCAAAACGATATTTTCTTCTACTGTTAAGGTATCTAATAATTGAAAGTTTTGGAACACAAAACCGAGCTGTTTTGCACGAAATGATGAGAGCTCTTCTTCTTCTAAAGTATGTGGACTCTCATCATCCAGTAAGACACTTCCAGAGGTAGGCGTATCAATAGTTGAAATAATATTAAGAAGCGTTGTTTTACCACTTCCAGATGGCCCCATAATACCTACATACTCACCATCTTTGACATCAAACGAAACATCTTCTAATGCTCTGTAAGCCATTTTCCCACTATATGTTTTTGATACATTCGTAACCGTCAGCATGATTTTCCTCCTATGCTTGAACGTTTGCTGCGACAAACAAAATACTTATGACACCGATAATAAATGTTGCGGATAAAATTTTTATTCCTAAGCTGCCTCTCATCTGAGATCAACTCCTGTTCTTTAGTATACCCATAGTATACGGAGCAAATAAACAGTGAGATATCGATTATGCTTTCACGTACCTTACATCTATGTAAGAATACTAGCTTATACACGAAAAAAACGAAGTGGAGATACCCACTTCGTTTTTATTATGATGAGGCTTGAACACTTGCCATAATAACCATACCAACAACGCCAATAAGAAATACTGCAGAGATTATTTTTATTCCCAGACCGCCCTTCACGACTTTCATTCCTCCTAATCCATTTTTCTCTCTCTTCTCTATATGAATGTTCTATTAAACTCGTATTCTATTCATTTCTAGTATAAACAAAAAATTAACTGAATAGACCTATCTTTCCCATTTTTATATGTGACTTTTTTGTGTCCGTATATTGGTGAAACTTTACTCTAGACTTTACTAAAATGGATATGATATGATCTCCTGACGAACGTTCGGAAGGGATTGATGATTTATGACTGCAGATGAGATTAAAAAGGCGGCCCTGTACTCATTTGGACGCAATGGATTTGATGGAGCATCTTTAGCAAAAATAGCTGAGGAAGTAGGTATTAAAAAGCAATCAATCTACACACATTATAAAAATAAGGATGAACTATTTCTGACGGTGTTAGAGGACTCTTTAAAAACGGATCTCAACTATCTGACTAACTGGGCAGAGAAATATAAAGAACAATCACTTCAAGATTTTTTAAATAGCTACCTTCAACTGCTTGGACAACGATTTGAAAATGAAGACAGCTTTCGATTTGGACTACGAATCTCTTTTTTTCCACCGGATCATCTTTATGACGCCGTAATGGGAATGGTCCTAACATTTGAAAGCCGATGTGAGGAAATCTTTATTCCAAAATTTGAACAAGCTGTGAATGATGGACTGATTGAAATTGAAGATACCAGATCAGCCGTACTAGCTTATTTATCTATATTAGATGCCATCTTTGTTGAATTAATTTATGGAAAAACTGAACGTGCCACACTCAAAATGAATGCCCTTTGGAAGATTTATTGGCGAGGATTGGCAAAGTAAAATGATGTTTTGGAGATGCTACTATGAAAACAAATAATGAAACAATAACAAACCCACTTGATACACAACCGATTGGACGGACATTTGTAAAATACCTTATCCCTTCACTGGTTGGTATGCTTCTCATGGCATTAAACTTTGTAGTTGACGGAATTATGGTCGGAAATCGCTTAGGGCCAGTTGCACTTGCCGGTGTTGGGATTGCTGGTCCCGTTTATACTATTTTTGTCGCGATGTCACTTTGGATTGGTATCGGTGGGGCTACCTTGTTTTCTCAAGCTATGGGAGCAAAAAAGCCTGAGAAAGCAAATTTTATCTTTACTCAATCATTAATACTGATCTTCTCTGCAACCTTAATCATTGGGTTGATTGCCTTTTTCTTCAGAGAACCTTTGGTTTATGCATTAGGAGCTAATGAAGAAACCTATCCTTATGCATCTGCTTATTTAAATGTCATGCTTTTATTTGGATTTGTGTTTACGATTGAAAATGCAACAAGTGTATTTGTTAGGAATGACCGCAACCCTAACCTAGCAATGGCAGCCCTTATTGTTACAGCTGTGTCAAATGTCATTCTCAATTATATTATTTTATATATCTTGAATCTAGGAGTTGCTGGAGCAGCTTACGGAACGATCATTTCTGCTGCACTCGGAATTCTAGTTTTAGGCCTACACTTCTTCAGAAAAAATAATCAGCTGAAACTAGTTCGCTTTAAATTAAATCGTCCACTTCTATTACAGGCCATTATGTTAGGATTTCCAAGCTTCCTTGCAGAAGTCGGGATATCAGTTTTTACGATCTCTCACAACGTTACCTTAGAGAGATTGGCAGGTACTGATGGAGTTGCAGCGTTCTCTGTTTTAAATTACGTACATGGTGTCATGCTGTTAATGTTTTTAGGTATGGGTTCTGCAGTGCAGCCATTGGTTAGTTATTACCACGGCGGCCGACAAAATGATCGGAAGGTACACACAATTAAAATTGCCCTAAAAACCGCAGCTGGTGCGGGACTTGTCTTTTTCTTAATTGGTCAAATTGCTGCTGGGCCGATCGTTTCTATCTTTGGTAATTTCGACGACACTGTGACCTCTCTTGCAACAACAGGCATTCGAATTTTCTTCTTCGCCTATCTGTTTATGGGTGCAAACTTTGTCATGATGACATTCTATCAATCCATAGGTAATGTGAGAATGGCCACATGGATCACATTCGCTCGTGAGATTTTATTTATGTTAATTATTCTATTTACCTTGCCACATTTTATGGGGGTAAACGGTGTATGGCTTGCCATTCCTATTGCAGAGTTACTTGTCTTAACAAGCATAATCTTTTATGTTAGGCGTCACCGACTAACTGCATAGAGCTTCAAATAGACGAATTTCTCTGTTTTTTCTGGTACACTAAATAAAAACACTAGCCGGAGGAATGAACATGTCTACAAACAAGCAATTAGTTATCACACATGATCTATCAGAGGAATCAGTTAAAAAAATCCAGGAGGTAGTTCCTGATTGGTCATTCTATCACGGAAAAGATCCTGAGAATTGGGAATCAAAGCTTGATACGGCAAACATAATTGTTGGTTGGAAGAAACAACTTAAAGAGTTGAACTTCACTGATCCCAAAGCCCTTGAATGGTTGCAAACGTGGAGTGCCGGTGTTGACTACTTGCCTCTTAATGAAATGAACAAAGGTGGTATTGCAGTTACAAGTGCCAATGGTGTGCATGCCTACCCAATTTCTGAAACCATTTTTGCATTAATGCTTGGACTAACCCGGAGAATACATGCCTATGTTCGTAACCAACAAACAAAAACATGGGAGAATGAGGGCTTGAAGCTCGAGATTCATGGCAAAACCATTGGTGTAATTGGAGTAGGCGAAATTGGCAAAGAAACAGCCAAAATCTCTAAAGCGTTTGGAATGAATGTTCTTGGTGTTAGACATTCTGGAAAAGAAACAGAGTATGTGGATAAAATGTATACGCCAGATCAGCTAGCTGAGGTACTTCCTCAATGTGATTACATTGTGGTAACATTGCCGCTCACTTCTGATACTCATCATCTGTTTGATAAAGATGCATTTGAGAAAATGAAAAAGGATGCATTTTTTATAAATATCGGACGTGGCGAGATCGTAAAAGAAGTAGATTTAGTTCAAGCACTTCAAGAAGGACAAATCGTTGGTGCAGGTTTAGATGTCTTTGAAAAAGAACCTCTAAGCAACCAAAGTCCATTATGGGAAATGGAGAATGTAATTATCACTCCACACACAGCCGGTGCAACTGAACATTATCAAGAACGAGTGATTGAAGAGATATTCATACCAAACCTAAAGAACTTCTTAAAAGGTGAGTCTCCTTCTATCAATTTAGTTGATTTTAATAAAGGCTATTAAAATTTGGAAACCCGCGTCTAATGACATGGGTTTCTTTTTTGTCTCACGGGCTATCTGAGCTGTCCAGATTACAAAAACGATCTATCAACCGAAGTTAATTTCAATGCAACTAAAAAAAGAAGAAACGTAAGCTTGCTACACCCGTTTCTCCTGTTTTTAGATCTCATGACGACCTATCTTCACTAAAAATACTAAGCTTCCACTTATCTGAGATCTTTTTAAGCATTCGGATACCCGCTATACTATTGCTATATTTATTTAAATCAGGACCCATAACGCCTATTCCTAATTTTCCTGGTATAGCTGCCACAATACTTCCCGATACTCCACTTTTTGCAGGAATTCCTACTTCCAATGCAAATGAGCCCGACTCATCATACATCCCACACGTAATCATAAATGCTTTTAATGTTGTGACGACATCTTTTGTTATGATCTGCTTTCCGCTATGCACACAGACCCCATGATTTGCAATGACCGCAGCCATATTTGATAACTCTTCGATGGTTACTTCAATTGCTGTCATCTTCCAATAAACAGGCATAACATCTTCAAACTCTCCTTTAATATATCCATTGTGGCGATTGTAATAAAATAAGGAGCGATTCAAATCTTGATCTTCAGCCTCATACACCTTTTCATTATAAGTTAGCTCTTGGTTACCTGTAAGATCTCTAGCAAGTGCTAAAATTCTATCTACCTTCTTATCAGCGTTTTCACCTTTCATTAATCCACACATAACAATAGCCCCGGAGTTAACCATAGGGTTTAGTGGTTTCTCACGCTCTTGCATCTCCATTTGTATTAATGAATGATACACATTACCTGTAGGGGCTTTACCGGTGTACTTAAAAACCTCTTCACTACCATGATCCATAAGAGCCAACGCTAGCGGGAAAAGCTTAGAAATGCTTTGTAATGAGAATCTACCCTCATAATCACCAGCCCTAACCGTTGTTCCATCAATGGATGTTAGTGAAACAGTGACTGCACCGTGGTCATTGTTGTCTACCTCTTCAATATAATCAGGAATCTCTCCTTTACGAGCAAGCCGTTTTTCTTCTTCGATAATCTTTTCCAGATAGGAAAGAATCTCCTTCTGCATCTCTTTCATTTGTTGATCTCCCCCTTTTATATTGCCTATTCCCTACTTAAGCAAATGTTATGTTACACATTTCTTTCAAAATTGGCGTATCAACTCCATAATTGGGGTATAGAGTTCAAGTAGAGGAGGAATGTGGATGAGTGTATTAAATTTTACGGTTTGGGCTATTGGTCTTTTATTATTTGATATTTTGTTTATTGCTATTTTTTTTCGAAAGCATATGCTGATGATTTACATAGGTTTAGCCTTTTTTGTAGGTGCTCCACTGATTTGGCTAGCTGGTTTTGTATTAATGTTTTTCACTTCAGAGCTCGGGGAGATTTTTAATAGTACAATTGTTGCGATTTATTTTATCGCTAATGGAGGGTTTCTGCTAAGCGTAGGAGCAACGTTGTTATTTATTCGTGCTATAAACGACGCATCAAAAGAAAAAGCTGCTGGAAAAGAATAGAGAACGGCAAAACAAAAAAACAGCCACTAATTATGTTATAGTGGCTGTTTTTAACTATTTATACGTTCAGTTCACGTTTCTCGCCAATCGCTCCAAGTCTTGCGTTGATTTCAGCTTCAGATAAGTTATGCTCTTTGTTAATATATAAATTACGTGGGTGAACGCGGCATTCCGGTGTGCATCCACGCATGTATTTGTGCTCATTTTCAACAGATGATAGGATTTGCTTATTACACTCAGGATTAGCGCAATTCACGTATCTTTCACAAGGTTCTCCATCAAAATGATCTTTCCCGACAACTACGTGCTCTTTTCTATTAATTGGAACACTCAAGCGCTCATCAAACACATAACATTGTCCGTCCCAAAGCTCACCTTGAACCTCTGGATCTTTACCATAGCTAACAATGCCTCCATGAAGCTGAGATACATCTTCAAACCCTTCACGCTTTAACCAACCTGAAAACTTCTCGCACCGGATACCTCCTGTACAATACGTAAGCAGCTTTTTACCTTCAAGCATCTCTTTATTATCTCGCACCCAGTTTGGTAACTCGCGGAATGTGCGAATATCTGGCTTAATGGCACCACGGAAGTGACCAATCTCATATTCATAATCATTACGGGCATCGATAACCACTGTATTTTCATCCTGCATTTGTTCAAAAAATTCTTTAGGCTCAAGATATGTGCCTGTTTGCTCTTTAGGATTTATATCGTCTTCTAATGAAAGATTCACTAGTTCACTACGTGGACGCACGTGCATTTTCTTAAATGCGTGCTTATCCACTTCATCAATTTTAAACACAGTATCTGCAAAACGGGTATCTTCACGCATTGCTTTTATATAGTTCTCAGTTTGTTCAACTGTTCCGGAAACTGTTCCATTCACGCCTTCGTTAGCTACAAGAATACGACCTTTTAATCCAAGCTCTTTACAAAAAGCAAGATGCTCAGCCGAAAATTCTTCGGGATCCTCAATTGTTACATATTGATAATAAAGTAATACCTGATAAGACGTTTCTTCCATTTCATTTACCATTCATTAAACCACCTATTCATTTATATTTGCAGGATACAAATCTTAGGCTTGCCGGAACACTTATAGAATTCTGGCTTTCTAATCTTAATTCCTTGACGGCAATTATTTTAACAGATATATGGAGGATAATCCAGATTTCTTTCTAAGCAATTCTGATTTTCACATAATATTCATTGAAGAGGTTACATTAAAAAAGTTGCTTTGAGGTTTTAAGTTACCAATTTTGAGGAATATATAAGAGAACGAACATTTAGGAGGTAACAAACGTGGAAAAAGTATTTATTAGTCCAAGTCGGTATGTGCAAGGAAAGAATATTTTAGAAAGTGGCGCTAGCAGCTACATACAAAAGCTAGGTAAACATGCATTGCTTATCGCAGATGAATTTGTTTGGGAAATGGCCGGAAATAAACTCGTTGATACATTAAAAAACGATGGAATTGAATCAGAGAAAGTAACATTTGGTGGCGAATCTTCTCTAAACGAGATTGATCGAATTATCAAGTTAGGCAAAGAGAGCACGGCTGACCTAGTTATTGGACTAGGTGGAGGGAAAACTCTAGATACAGCAAAAGGTGTTGCTGATAAATTAGGTTACCCTGTAGCCATTATTCCAACTACGGCTTCAACGGATGCTCCAACTTCTGGTCTGTCCGTTATCTATTCAGATGAAGGTGTTTTTGAAACCTATTCCTTTTATGATAAGAACCCTGATCTAGTTATTGTTGATTCTCAAATCATTGCAGGTGCACCACCTCGCTTCCTTATCTCCGGAATTGCCGACGCCCTTGCGACATGGGTTGAAGCTCGTGCGGTTATGCAATCAAATGGACAGATTATGTCAGGTGGTCAGCCTACTATTGCTTGGACAGGCTATTGCTGAAAAAGCCGAAGAAGTTCTTTTTGAATATAGTATCCAAGCGGTTGAAGCAAACAAAAATAAACTTGTTACACCTGCATTGGAATCCATTATTGAAGCCAATACTTTATTAAGCGGACTTGGTTTTGAAACAGCTGGTTTGGCGGCAGCACACGCTATTCATAATGGTTTCACCGCTATTCACGGTGACATTCACAACCTCACTCATGGTGAGAAGGTAGCTTACGGAACGATTGCTCAGCTTATTCTAGAGAACAAAACACTCGATGAGCTAGACCGTTATCTTGAGTTATATATAGAATTAGGTCTACCTGTCACATTAGATGAGCTTCACCTTGCTGATGCAACAGATGAAGACTTGTTCAAAATTGCTGAGCTAGCAACTGCAGAAGGCGAAACCATTCACAACCTGCCACAAAAAGTAACAGCAGACGATGTTGTACAAGCCATTAAAGCAGTAGATGTTTATGCGAAGAGTTTTAAAGAGCGTTATGGCTTTGAATAAATAAAAATGAAACCACGTCCTGAGCGGGACGTGGTTTTTTTTGATTTTTGAGCGCTTATGAACTTTTTTTGAGCATTTCTAGTATTTTTGAGCACTACTTTTATTTTTTCGCGCATATAGTTTGATTTTTGCGCATTTATGATTTTTTTGAGCACTGCTCCTTGTTTTTTGAGCATAAGGACTTCCTTTTTGAGCACTACTCATAGAGGTCCTGATCATTACTTATTCTTTGTAATCGTTGGTCTTATTTTGATATGTGAAGCACTATATCCATTTGCAAAGCCAATGTATGAGTAACATCCTCTAACCTAATCATCCATTCATCTACATTCCCACGTTGGTAAGCAGCCTCAATTTCTGGATAGACTTCATCCGGATATAGCGCTGTAAAAGCCATGACAATCTGCGTTGTTACGTACCAGTTTGTTTCTATTTTTAATAAATGTTTAAAATATAAAAGTACATCTTGTCTATCTAATTCATTTGAAAAAACTAGGATAACTAAGGACCTGATTGCCTGGGCACGAGCATAAGGATACGCTTGATTTAATTCAATGACCAGCTTAATCATTGACAGGTTTCCATTGTAAACAGAGGCAAGAATTCGAGCACCATCATCCTGTAAAAAGTGAGCGAGTGGATGTTCCTCTTCTACTTCGTGCTGCATAAGGGATTCAATTAATAAAGGAAATAATTCCATCGCCTCAACATTATCTACCTTTATAATTCGCGTGCCATATCAATGAGTGGAGCTTGGTTCTCATAATAATTTGTAAGCAGGTCCTCTACATCAATTCCATTTATTTTTAAGCCTGTTACATGACAATTTTCTATAGACACATTGTTTAAGTGACAATGCTCAAACACTACATTTTGAATATTGGTATGTTCAATTTTAGTATTGGACCACTCTGTTTGTTGGTTGTATTTTTTTGGACTATGGATGAAACCAGAAAAAGAAATAAGATCTCTTTGTAGTGATTCTCTCTTTACGTTTGAATAATCATTCATCAAAAGCCCTCCCTGGTTATTTTCTGAGTTTTCTAATATTATACTCTGTTCGCCATTGTTCTGCAAAGAAAAAAATCCACCGCTACGATGGATTTTCCTGGATACGACCAAACCACTCATAGCGGTTTGTTGAAATAAATGTATATAGCGGCACGCCTAACTTGTCTACAAAAGGTAGAAACAACAATAGAGCGAGACCTGATGCCAAGGGGAGATTCAGCAATATTTTTCTGACAGTATAAAAACCAGTTTTGATCTCATTATCTGATGTCACCATATGAATCTCATCATACAAATGACGATTTTGTAAAAAACGGTACTTGGTTTCAGCGATTTTCTGAACTGATTGCCACTCAAATCGGTTAAACCAATCTAATTTGACAATCACTGCTTTAACCGATTGACAAAGTGGACATTCGGCATCATAAAAAACTATGTGTTTCTTTGCCATAAGTGCCTCCTTAGGATTTCCATAACCTTGTTACTGATAAGGGTTCTTCTCTATTTGCTGTGATTAAATAAACATCGGGATTACTTAAAGATTGCCATTCTCTAAATCCGAATCTTGAATCTACATAATTAAGCAATAAAGAAAGCAAGTTCCCATGAGTAACCACCGCTACTCTGTCATCTGGTCCATCTTTTATCTCGTTTATGACTTCTACAATACGCTCTTGAGCCTTATGACTAGACTCCCCTTCACCAATCACTTGATTCATATCAGAGAAGGATGATTCAAGTTTTTCTAGCCAATCATCTAATGGTTGCTTACTTAATACTCGTTCAGTTAGTCTCATGTCCAATGTTAATTCAAGCTCTTTTTGAACTCTAAAGGGTTCTATTGACTGAACTGCACGTGTAAAAGGACTTGAGATAATACGTTCAATATCTTCCTGCGAGAGAAACTCCGCTAATCCTTGCGCCTGCTGTTGCCCCTCATCTGTAAGCTCTGCGTCTGGCTCTTGCCCACTTGCCGAACAATGACGAATAAGATAGATAGATTTCACGCGCTCACTCCCTCATAATAAACCTATACTCTACTTTACCATCTCATTCATTTCTCAAACATATAAAGGAGAGATCTCATGTACAAGCTTAAAACAAAAGAAACGGACCAAAGTGTCATTGAATTTATTGAACAGGTTGAAAGCCCAAAGAAGCGTGAAGATGCCTACAGACTACTTGATCTATTTGCAGAAACCAGTGGATACGAGGCTAAAATGTGGGGACCAAGCATCATTGGATTTGGTCGTTATCATTACCGCTATGATTCGGGCCACGAGGGAGATGCACCACTTGTCGGCTTCTCTCCACGAAAAGCAAAAATTAGTCTATATATTACAACAGAAGATAGCGAAAGAGAAAAATTACTTGCTTTATTAGGCAAACACACTTCAGGAAAAGCATGTGTTTACGTAAATAAACTTGCTGATGTGGATGAAGACATTATAAAACAACTAATCAAGCAGTCGATTCAATTTTTGCAGGAGAGATATCCAATTGATCGTTAATTAGTTACGGTTGGTTTTTATCGTCAGACTACAAACTTAAAAACCGTTCCTCAAATATCTACTTTTTAGGAACGGTTTTCGTTTCATTATATCTAATACACTCTACATACATGATCCGTATCCACATCCACCATCACATCATGATCCAAGCTCTCCATCAACGTCCAACCGTTCAAATCGATTCAACCTGCAAAACACATCGGGAAAATCCCTCATCTCATACGTCATTGCCATTGCTTCTCTGTACTTCTGCCTTAAGACCCTCATTCGGCACGACTTTCCTGATACGTAAATGTCTTCTTCAAATCCATCCATTCGAATAATCATTTGATCACAGCTGAGTGCTAGTCAGCTACATATAGCTTAGATTTCTATTTATCTTACTTCATTATGATCCTCACTTCTATAGGCATTTGAACATAGTTTAAAGAATGATACTAAAGGAGTTGAGACCAATGTATGATCGAAGTAATCGAATTGCTCCACCACCACAGGGTTTAGCACCACCTCCTGCATTCTCTCCACCGATCCCTGCATTTCAAGTTGGACCAAGTGGAATTAGAGGCTGTCTTTATCGCCCCACCTATATCTGGTTATTTAATGGAAATCATTTTTGGTTCTTCCCTACTTTTGTAGGTCGTCAAAGTGTAATCGGCTATCGTTGGAGCAGATTCGGTTGGTTTAATTACATTATAGAATTGAGGCAAGTTCGGTCTTTTCAGTGTTTTTAATTGGTTAGGGGCAGTGAGTGTGACTGCTCCTATTTCTGTACGCGTGTATTCATACAGAAAATGAGGTATGATTTAATCAATTAACGGATCTACGGAGGAATTATATGTTTTTTATTAATAAAGAATCAGTGTCTGAAGAAACGATTAAACAATTGGCATTAAGTACAACAACTTATCGACGTGGGTATGACTATTATAGAGCGGACTATGTTTCAGCACTAACATGGAACGATTTTAATGTGCCTTCTGTTGAAGCAGAAGTATTCGGCTCAGATAATTATGATACGGCTGTCTTTTTTTCTAAAGATGGACAAATCATTGACAATCAATGTAGCTGTCCTGCATTTGATAACTATGAGGGCATCTGCAAACATCTTGTAGCCACTTTGCTTGAAATTAATTATTTTGTGAACAAGCGTCCTTCTCCTTTAGACCAACAAAAAACAAGCACAGGCTTGGAACTAATATCAGCTTTTCAAAAGCAGTTTCAACTCAGCAAACCAACTCAACGAGAGAATGTTACTTTACGTATGGAGTTTGAGCTATTTTTTAGAACTGATTATTATAATCAGCTTATTGATACGCTTGAAATTCGTGCGAAGGTTGGTGAGAAGCGGCTGTATGTCATTGGTGATTTGTCCTCTTTTGTGAGTAGCGTTCACTTTGGCATTCGCCGTGAGTTCACAAAAAACTTCATCTATGATCCGGTCATTCATGAGATTTCGCCTGAAGATAAAGCTGTATTAGAGTTAATCTTGAAAATCGATGCCGCTAAACAGTCGACACCTATGTATCAACGATCACGTTCAAAGAATTTTGGCATCCCAATATGGTTTACCCATGAACTGCTTGAGTTGCTTACTTCTAGAAACGTTGTAACGAGCTATAACAGTCACCGGCCACAGCCTATAAGTATTCTGCCTGTCGAACAGTACAAGCCAATTGACATTGCTTTAACAAAACTTGAGCATAGTGAGCAAGCTTCTCTTCAATTACTACAATACTACGATTTTTTTGGTAAAGAATTTTGCTCTATCATGTGCAACAATACCTTGTATCTTCTTACAATTGATCAAGCAACCATTCTTGAAACACTTGTCATAAATAAGAAGTTCAACGAAAACCGTACATTAGCAGAATTTCATCAAAGTGAGATGGAAGCTTTTTGTTCAATCATTTTGCCACAAATTAAGCAGGTAGCAGATGTGGAAATTGACTATGAACTGGCGACTCTTATCCAAAATGAACCACTTCAAGCGAAGCTACATTTGGACACTGAGAATGGTCTTCTTACGGCAAATATAACGTTTCAATATGGAAATCACACGATAAAACCTCTTGAACCAACAGAAGAACAAACAAATAACCATGTCATTCTGGTGAGAGATATAGAGAAGGAAACAATCATTTTTGATTTGTTGCACAGCTACCCTTTTATTCGATATGAGGATCATTATCTATTAGATGATGAAGATCTATTTGCTCCGTTTTTATTCGAACAGGTGCCTGTTCTTCAAGAATATATGGAGGTGTACACCACTGCAGGCATTAGGCAAATGATTACACCACTTACTAAACCGCCCGTTGTGTCTATTTCCAAAAATGATAAATCTAACTGGCTCGATATTCACTTTTCATTGGATGGCATTCCTACTGAAGAAGTGTCAGAGGTTCTCCAGGCCCTTAGAAGCCAACAAACTTATTACAAGCTTAAAAGTGGAGCTTTCCTGCATATTAAAGATAATCAGTTTAACAGTATGAGGGATGCTCTAAATCAGTTTGGTCCAGAAAAAGGAACTCTATCTGAAAATTTATCTGTTCCTCTTTATAAAGCATTGAGTTTGGAAGAGGAATCAGCAGCTGCAATGAAGCTCTCTTCTCAGCTTCGAGAATTACTGCGAAACATAAACCGACCTGACTTTATGGAAGGTGATAAACCAGATGGCATTACGGCCGATCTTAGAGAATATCAACTTACTGGCTATAGATGGTTGCGTACATTGGAGAGTGTAGGACTTGGTGGCATTTTAGCAGACGATATGGGGCTTGGAAAAACACTACAGACCATCACCTTTATCCAAAACGTGTTAAACAAACGCAAAGATGCTTCTATTATGATTATTGCACCTGCTAGCCTCATCTATAACTGGCAGCGAGAATTTAATCGCTTTGCACCAGGAGTTGATGTTGAGCTTTTAGTCGGCACTAAAGCTGAACGGATTCAGAAAAAAGCTGACTCAACTGCCTCTGTTTGGATTACATCATACCCACTCATCCAACGAGATAGTGAGCTTTATGCCGACGAAAAAATTGATGTTTTAATTCTTGATGAAGCGCAAGCTATCAAAAATGATACATCCAAAACAGCAAAATCAGTTCGAGCCATTCAAGCAAGCAGTACGTTTGCCCTAACAGGTACACCGATTGAGAATCGATTGGACGAGCTTTACTCTTTGTTTCACACTCTGCTTCCAGGCAGTTTAGGTACAAAAAAAGTATTTAAAGAGATGCAGAGCTCAGACATCGCCAAACGAGTCAAACCGTTTATTCTTCGCCGAATGAAAAAAGAAGTTTTAACAGAGCTACCAGATAAAATTGAATTGACACAATATATTGATCTAACAGATGATCAAAAGAAACTGTACGCCGTACAAGTGAAAGAATTAACAAAAGATGTGGAAGAAGCAGCACGTACAGGTCAATTCCAGGAAAAAGGATGCAATTTTTAGCTGGACTGACAAAGCTACGACAGATTTGTTGTCATCCAAACTTAGTTGCAAACTCAGATAAAACATATACTTCAGGTAAATTAGATCGATTAGTAGAGTATGTGGAAGAAGGACTCGCTGCTGGCCAACGGATGGTGATCTTCTCTCAATTCACCTCCATGCTCGCCATTATCAGAGAAGCCTTTGCAAAAAGAGATTGGACTTATCATTACCTAGATGGCCAAACACCTACTGCAGAACGATTACAGCTTACGGAACGATTTAACGAAGGAGAGCATGAGCTCTTTCTAATTTCCATGAAAGCTTGGAGGAACAGGTCTGAATCTAACCGGTGGTGATACCGTCATTTTATATGACACATGGTGGAACCCAGCTGTTGAACAACAAGCAGCTGATCGCGTATATCGTTTTGGTCAGAAGAAAAATGTTCAAGTCGTCAAATTCATCTCAACTGGAACAATCGAAGAAAAAATGCTCGCACTGCAAGAAAAAGAAGCATTTAATTGAAGAAGTGATTCAATCGGGAGAACAAACAGGAACCAGTCTCACTGCAGAGGAAATAAAAGAATTACTGCATATGTAAAATGGAGCCGATGCTAATTCAGCATCGGCTCTTTTCTATAGACTTGTTAGATATAGACCAGTACACTTATTGGTATATCTTGTACATAATAGAAATGAGCTGATAGTTGTGAAACGTGTTGATGTATCCTCTGTCCTTATCTTTGATGAAGACGGAAACATTCTCTTAGTGAATAATAAAAAAAGAAACACTACGTACTGGTCACCTCCAGGTGGTGCAGTGGAAGTTGGAGAAACACTTGAGGAAGCCGCGATCCGAGAAGCCTTCGAAGAGACAGGCTTCATTGTAGAGATCGGACGTCTTCATTCTGTTCGAGAGATCTTTCATGAAACTGGCGATCACGTAATGATCTTCACCTTTTATGCAAAAGTGGTAGGAGGTCATATTGTACTAAATGATCCCGATCAAGACATCATTGATATCCAATGGAAAGATGTTGATTCAGCCAGACAATGTATGACAACTATATTTAATGAATTGAAGTTAGATAAAAAACCCTCTGAACTTGCATCGTTTTATCAGTTTGTTGGAGAAAGATAACTATACATTTTAATTTTATCTTTCTCATAGTTGTTACATTCTTTAAGGGACTAGTGTAAAAGAAATAATCTCATTGTCTTCAAACGTTCGGCTTTTTTACTACTCTTTGGTTTTATTTATGCTGTGTTTATTGGTGGTCAAAACCTATAAATTGAGCTCTCGAAAATGAGCTCGTTTGTTTTTGAGAGAAGAGATGGTAGTGAATTACTGATCTAAGGTACCTGCTTTATCGATTTCCTATCTCACCTTTCTCAATTCCATGCTCTCTTTCCCGAGCCCAGTAAGCTTGCGTTATAATAGGGTTTAGTTACTCATTCAATAATCAGACCTTTGTTTTGACTCTGTTAAAGTTTCATTCATTGTTTCTTCCCTTTTCGTTCTAAAATTATTGGTGTTATGTTTAGTACTATAGAAATAATTGTTAAAATCCATAATACCCTTTCCATACTAGGCACTACATCTAATAAAGCAGCCCAATCTTCCGCCTTTACCCACTCAGTTACAAGACTGTATTCTGCACAAAGCGTTAATGCTGTGAATGATAACCCAATTGCCATAGCAAGCTTATAATCCTTTCCTGCTATATACATATAAAGATTTATAAAGGTTGCTACTATAGCAATAACCCCGAATAATACCCACATAACTGCGCCTCCGTATTTTTTATTTATGTCCTGTCATAACACTACTACTATAGGCGCCGTATAAACGATCGGTAATGCGCAACGCATACTCACCACGCTTCTATGTTCCTTCAAGGACTTTTTGCTTTTACTATCTAATTAATAATATAGTTCTACATACTAATTAATAATATAGTTCTACATATTCACCTGCAAGGATTTAACATTTTTTATATTTGCAGCTTGAACTTTCTTTCCTTTCATTGTATAGTTTACCTATTAATTAAAGGAGGCTTGTTAAAAATGATGCCATCAAGAAGACTTTGGATCCGTGCTTTGAACAAGTAATTTCATACGTTCAAAGGCTCTGTTCATCAAGACAGGGTAAACGGGATAAGTCTGACTATTTTTAATAGCCACTCGGGAAAGACACCATAAGTGGATACGTCCGCTTGCTTATTATGTATACTGTTTACTCTTTTACACAGACGCCGGTCTGTGTTTTTTTGATGAGGCAGTCTTTTTGAATGTATGAGCTGTGAGCAGCTTTTTGCATAAAAAAAGATTGTGGGAGGAAACAAGCATGGAAACTTTAACATTAGAATGTTCGAATATAGAGGTCTGCTTTCAAGACCGTATTGTATTAAGAATACCATCATTATCCGTTTATCAATTTGATCGCATTGGTATCGTTGGAGGAAATGGGCAAGGGAAAAGCACATTATTAAAAATAATGAACGGAACGATTCAGCCTTCAAAAGGTAAAGTAAAGAGATTCGCTAAATTCGGTTATTTTGATCAACTGGCTAGCCCTTCCGTCACCGAGGTTGATGCCGAATTACAATCAAAATTAGCGATTCCAAATCACAGCAGAACCAATTAAGCGGTGGTGAGCAAACTCGCCTAAAATTGGCTGCCTTATTTTCTAACTATCATGAAGGCTTATTCATAGATGAACCAACAACTCACTTGGATATGAAAGGAACTGACTTTCTCATTGAGGAGCTTTCCTACTATTATGGTTCACTGCTACTCATTAGTCATGATCGCTATTTGCTCGACAAGCTTGTAACAAAGATCTGGGAAGTAGCTGATGGTCAGGTGACCGAGTACACAGGAAATTATTCAGACTACGAAGAACAAAAAAGACTTGAAGCGAAACAACAGCAGGAACGATACAAAATCTATCAAAAAGACAAAAGCAGACTGCAACGTGCCGCAGATGAAAAAATGAAAAAAGCGGAGAAGATTACGCAAGCCAATCAATCAATGTCAAAAAAAGAAACAAAGACTCCAAGCCAATAGAATGTTTATGACCAAATCGAAAGGCACTGTTCAAAAATCTGTTCAACGTGCGGCAAAGGCGATTGAAAAAAGAGTGGAACAGCTTGAGGAGGTTGAAGCACCTGAGGAAAGCAGGGATTTGCGTTTTCACCACTCAAAGGCTCTCCAAATGCATAATAAGTTTCCAATCATGGCTAATCAGTTATCTATAACAGTTGGTGATTTGCCTCTGCTTGATGAAGTTAGCTTTCAATTTCCTGTAGGAAAAACCATCGCTATTTCTGGGCCAAATGGAAGCGGAAAAAGCACATTGCTTAAGCATATACATGAGAACAGAAATGGAATTACCCTCTCACCAAAGATCGTTTTTGGCCATTACCATCAAATGTCCTATCAATTTAGTAAAGATGAATCCGTTTTTGATTATATTCAAAGCAGAACAGAGCAACATGAAGCGAAAACTCGAGCCGCACTTCACGCTATGAATTTCCAAGGAAATGATTTAATAAAAAATGTTCAGAATCTAAGCGGAGGAGAAGCGATTCGCCTTACCCTTTGCGAACTCATCCTAGGAAACTATAATGTCTTAATACTAGATGAACCAACAAACTTTCTTGATGTTCACTGCATGAATGCACTATCCACATTTATGAAAGCCTATCAAGGAACGATCCTGCTCGTTTCACATGATCGTCGATTTGTCGAAGAGGTCGCAGATACCGTTTATGAAATCAAGGATTTGAAGCTTAAGATAGTTTAGGGGAAATTTTATAACACCAGGCAGGCATCTTCTAAATTCAGGAGATGCCTGCCTGTTTTTCTCGGCCTCATTCATGCTGTATACATAATGAACCAGCAATCACGGTACTCTCCCTCATGCCATTCGTGCTTAACAAGAAGTTTCTGTTTCACAAATCCACATTTTTCATAACAGGCTAAGGCTCTCGCATTTTCAACCTGTGGATCCATTACAATTCGGTCTACGTTTTTTTCATTTATTAGGAATTGAATCATTGTTTGGATTAACGTGGTTCCAATACCCTTATTTTGATACTGCTCCTCCCCAATAAATTGATCTAAACCGTAATAAACTCCCTTTTCTTCGTTTAATCCATACGTTCGCTTTTCATCATCATCCAGTGGATAATACTGAATATAACCGATCGCTTGACCTTCCCACTCTATGATACATCTACTTGTTTGATCGTTTTGTGTATAAAATACTTGATGAACCTTTTTTAAATCAAAAGGATTATCTCTACCTTCGTAAAACTGTAAAATCACTGGATCTGATAGCCATTTTACAAGCTTGTTTGCATCATCTTTTATAAGTGGCCGAACAACAAGCTCTTTGTTTTTTATCATAAAGACCATCCTTTTTAGGTTGATTAAGATTAGTAAAAACAGGTAAAAATTATATTAGACGAGAAGATGCCAAATCACTTCTCCTCATTTTATCAACATGATAAGTATAAATAAATGACAAAGCCTAAGTGGTTCAGACATAACTAGTAGACGACCTGTTTCACCCTCCGAATCATTATACCCTCATAATTTCTCATATTTGTATGATTGACTAACACCTCACCCTAACAAGTATAATTTAAGTAGTGCATATAATTGTATCCATTAAAAAGGATGTGAATGATGAGACGTTTTCTATTATTAATCTTAATTATAGCCCTTGCTTATGGCTCTAGACACTTATGGATTGATTCAGCACAAAAGCTGGTTCCATCCTCGATTATAGATTCAATTCCAAATGAAATTGAGAGTTCGCTCAATGACCTGACTCAGTACTTACAATCCCTATTTTCCGAGAATAATATATCCTTTGACACTGAGCAGAAGCCAGAAAGAGTTGCCCCAGAGTTATCTGCTCCTGAAGAGCAAGTATTTTCAGTTCATAATACGGAATTAGGAGATTCAAGGGCCGATGTCGAAGGTGAAATCGGCGAACCAATGAGATCCTCGGAGAATGAATATGGTCTTAATTGGGTCACGTATCATGACGATTATCATGAATTTGTTATGGTTGCCTATGATGATCAAGACATTGTGAGAGGGCTGTATACCAATCAAGACTTGATTTCATCCACGACTGATATTGAATATGGAAGCGATAAAAATGTTGTTCGTGACCAACTAGGTGAACCAGAAACCTATATGAGTAAAGGACTATTTAGATATGAAGTCAACCAAGATCAGGAATATGATTTATTTCAAGTTGATAATAGTTACGTGACGCTGTTTTATGATGAGCATCAAGACAATACAGTCACAGCAATTCAAATTATCGATTATGATTTAGAGCAGAGTAAAAACGATATATATACGGAGCCCAACGATCAACTAAAAGAAGGGTTTGAATTTCAATTATTCGACTTAACCAATGCGACTCGAGTCAATCACAACTTACCTATTTTAACTTGGGATGCTGATGTAAGAGATACGGCGCGTGATCATAGTCTAGACATGGCTGAAAATGACTACTTTGGTCACACAAATTTAGAAGGTCAATCACCATTTGATCGTTTGCAGCAAGACGATATTTCTTTTTCAACAGCTGGTGAGAATTTGGCTTATGGTCAGTTCAGTAGCATTTTTGCTCACGAAGGATTGATGAACTCCCTTGGTCACAGAGAAAACATCCTACAAGAACGGTTTTTGAACCTTGGCGTAGGAGTAGCTTTTAATAACGAGTCGCAGCCTTTTTATACAGAGAAATTTTATACGAGTTAAAATTGAGCAGAGCTGCTTCTTCATCAAAAAACGCAGTGATCACCTTCTAGTGATCACTGCGTTTTTTTAAATCAAACCAAATATAAAAACAATCAATATAACAGTTGGGACAATGGTTTGCATGAGCAAATACCATAGATTTGCGGTTTCACCTAGTCTGCCACTCTCCATTCGATATTGTTCAAGCAAGAGACCTTTTTTCACTTTAAACCCAACAAATAAGGCGATAAACAGACATCCTAATGGGAGCATAATGTTTGAAACAAGAAAGTCCGTTAAATCAAACACCGTTCTATCAAATAGAAGGACATCACGTAGAAGATTATTTGAAAGTGCCGCAGGTATTGCTGCTACAATAACAAGCAGGCCAGAAATCATCGCTACATGATTTCGCTTATACTTTTTATTTTGAGTAAAGGCCGAAATCATAATCTCCAGCAAGCTGAAGGATGATGTGATCGTCGCAAAAAAGAACAATAAAAGAAATAAACTTAAGAATACTCCTCCTAATGGTAGCTGTTCAAAAACGGATGGCAGAACCACAAATAACAAATTCGGTCCTGAATCCGGCTCCAGATTAAAAGCAAATACAGCTGGAAAAACAGCCAGACCTGCTAGCAATGAAACGAAAAGGTTCAGGAACACAATTGAACCTGCTGATCGCGGCAAGCTTTGATTGTTACCTAGATAAGAGCTATATGTCACCATACATGAAAATCCAACTGCAAGTGAAAAGAAAGACTGACCGAGTGCCTCAAGTGTTCCAGCTGTTGTAATGCTGTAAAAGTCTGGACTAAGGAAAAAGCGAATGCCCTCCATCGCTCCATCTAACGTTAAACTGCGTATAATGATAATTAATAAAAAGATAAACAGGAGTGGCATCAAATATTTATTTACTCGTTCAATCCCATTTTTAATTCCAAATGAGAGCACGGCTACATTCAAAGCAACAAAAACAATCAAGCCAATAATACTAATAAGTGGATTTCCAACAATGGAACCAAATAATGCCTCATAGCTTCGACCAGGCTGAAGGATCGACCCTGTTAATGAGAGCATGGTATACGTTAGAATCCACCCACCAATGACTGCATAAAACGTCAGCAATAAAAAGCACCCTAGTACCCCAAAGCGACCAATCCACTTCCAGGCACCAGTTGCCGAAAGCTTGGCATAAGCCGATACAGCCTCTCGCTTAGAGCCTCGTCCAATAATAAATTCTGATATTAATAGCGGCATTCCAATTAATAAAGTAAAAAAGATAAAGAGCAAGAAAAAGGCGCCACCGCCATTCATTCCCGTTAAATAAGGAAACCTCCATAAAGCACCAAGACCAATAGCGGCTCCCGCGGATGCAAGGATAAAACCTAATTTAGAAGACCATTGTTCATTCATGTTAAACTGCTAATTGCAGTGTACACCTGCCTTTTTTGACCGAATAGACTAACATTGAAGGTATTTAGATGAAAAGTCAAGTTGATCCCCAGAAAACAGGACAAAAGGTACCTTCATCTCCCTTCATCATCCTGTATACTTACCCTAGTTGATCTCTTTATACGGGCTTGGCAGCACTCTCTTCATAAAGGGGGTGAGGCCATACATGACAGTATTTGAGGCAATGTCCATCATGATCGGTTTTTCCATGTTAGTCATTGCAATCCTGTCTTTCAGAAATGAAAAATAAGCCCCGTATATGAGTTGACCGCTCACGGGGCTTATTTTATGCTCTATTGCGCCAGTCTCAAAGAGATCAGCTACCTGTTCTCCGATGTTTTGTTTCGGAGACAGGTTTTTTTAATGTCAATTGTATGTCTTCCTATTATACGTGAGACTTAACGGTTTATTCAATAGGCGCTTCTTGAAACTTTTTTCATGATAAAACGAATATAAGATGTCAGATGAAAGGAGTGTACAATGCAGGAAACAGGTGGAATACCCACAAATGGACGGATTCGATTATTAGATATTCTCAGAGGTTTTGCCATTATCGGTACACTCGGTACAAATATTTGGTTATTTGCTGACCCCGGTGCCACACTAGCTCTTTTATCGTTTCAAGGAGAAGGAAATTCAATAGACACATGGATTAATGGCTTTTTAGGTATCTTCACAAGTGGAAAGTTTTTAGGACTTTTAACGATCATGTTTGGTATCGGTCTTGAAATGAAATACAGGAAGGCCTTACGTGTTAAACTGCCATGGCTTCGTATGTACATTTGGACCATGATCTTGCTTGGTTTAGACGGATTATTACATTTTATCTTTGTCTTTGAGTACGATGTATTAATGAGTTATGCATTCACTGGAATCATTGTTGCTTTTTTAGTGGGCTGTCGTCACACTACTTTAAACTGGATAATGGCAGGAGCTGCAGCCATTCACCTTTTCGGACTTATGCTTCTAACTATTGTATGGATTTGGATGTTTCATGATGAAGCCTTATTTGCAGAGATTATGGGAATGTTTCAACAAACCGAAATCGTCTACACAACCGGTACATATCTTGAACAAATTCAATATCGCCTCTCCGATTTCTGGGGCTTACGTGGTGAAGCGATAAGCATTATTTTTATGAACATCTTTCTTTACCTATTTGGCATACGTTTGTATCGTGCTGGAGCTTTTTCAAATGACACAAACGGTCGCAACATTCGCAAACGATTAATGATTTGGGGATTAGGACTCGGAATCCCGTTAAATCTATTAGCCTTTGTTCCTGGACACGTGTTTGACCTATCCGTTCGTTATTTATTCGCTCCAGTATTATCCGTCGGTTATATCGGACTCATTGCCTTTATATTAGAACGCAATTTGTTCGGTTGGCTGTTGACTCGTTTTGAAATGATAGGAAAAACCGCTCTTAGCTGCTATGTCCTTCAAAATATTATTGGATCCGTATTATTTTACAATTGGGGGTTGGGACTTGCTCCAGTCGACAATGTGTATGGAGTCATTGGCGCGTGGATTCTCATCACCATTATCATGATGATAGTCGCTCAACTTTTTGTCAGGTTGTTTGGAATAGGCCCATTAGAATGGGTATGGCGCAAACTCTCGAGTGCACCGTTTAAAAGCTTAAGTAGGTAGTGGTATGTCAACACTAAACTAGACAAATTCCTTAAGGTGCGTGACTTTGTATTCTTCCGGTGTTAAATAGTTAAGAGATCCATGAATACGAACATGGTTAAACCAATGGACGAAATCAAATAAAGCGAGATCAAGTTCTTGTTGGCTAGAGAAGATCTGACCTGAGACAAACTCCGTCTTAACTGCTTTAAATGTTGCTTCTGCGACAGCGTTATCGTAGGGCGTTCCTTTATGGCTTAATGATCTCTCAATACTAAACGTCGAAAGAGCTTCCTCGATGAGGTGGTTCTTAAATTCTCCACCTCGGTCTGTATGAAACATTCCAAGTTTATGAAGGTTGTAAGGAATCGAGGCGAAGGCGCGTTGAACCAGAGCTGCGTCCTTATTCGGTCCAGCACTATAGCCAATAATTTCTCGATTATATAAATCAATGATGATGCAAATATAATGCCACTTGTCCTTCACGCGTACATAAGTCAGGTCACTCACGACGACTTTGAGCACTTGTTCTTGTTTAAACTGTCGATCTAACACATTCTCAATACTGGCTTCGTTAGACGGACTCCGAGTCGGTTTATATTGGGCAACGGTATATTTCGAAACGAGCCCTTTTTCTTTCATGATTCGTCCAATACGTCGTCGAGAGACTTGCCAGCCTCTTCTCTCAAGCATTTTTTTAATTTTGCGCTGACCAAAAGACTGTCTACTCTGATGAAAAATCTCGGTAATCAAGGCCCTAAGGGCCTCTTCTTCCTTTTTGCACGGTTGTTTGGCCTCATAATAAAACGTGCTTCTTGGAAGCTTAAGAACAGCGCACATATCAGTGACAGAGTATTTATGCCGGTTCTGTTGAATTACTCGGATTTTCGCCCCATAATCAGCGCTGCTTGCTTTAAAATATCATTTTCCATAGCCAGTTTCTGATTTTCTTTGCGTAACTTTAGTAGTTCTTCTTGTTCAGGACTCCGATTGTCCTTTTCTTCAAAAGAACCACTATTGCGAAACTGACTCACCCACCGATCAAAGGTAGATGGATTTAACTCATATTCTCTAATAATCTCAGTACGAGGCTTCCCTGCCTCATATAGTTGAACAAGTTGCTTTTTAAATGGTGATGAAAAGATTCGACGATTTCTTTTAGTCATAAGACATTCTCCTCTTATGGGTTTGACCCCAGTTTAGTAGACCTTAGAGAATCTGTCTAATTAAGTGTAACCGGTCCATAGTTTGTTTTTGATAGGTGGGGATTGAGGTGATAGGAGTTACTCGCCGAGATTCCTTTTATTGTTGTTGATGAGGTGGGTTGGGTTCTCTTTACTGATATGTGGCTCTCTTTACCGATATCTCGCTCTCTTTACTGATATCTCGCTCCCTTTACCGATATCCCGCTCTCTTTACTGATTTCCGGCTCTCTTTACTGATATCCTACTCTCTTTGCCGATATCCGGTTCTCTTTACTGATATCCCGCTCTCTTTGCCGATATCCTGCTCTCTTTACTGATATCCTGCTCTCTTTACCGATATCCCGCTCTCTTTACTGATATCCCGGTCTCTTTCTGATACCTTGGTCTCTTGCTCTCATTCTCGATTCTGATCTCTCATCCTTGATTCCGTTCCCTCTTCCTCGATTCCGATCTCTCTTCCTTGATTCCGATCTCTCTTCCTCGATTCCGTTCCCTCTTCCTTGATTCCGCAACCGCAACAACCTCACCTAGCATTCTCCCTCAAAAAATTCAGCAACTCCTTCCACGAAGCTTTTGCTGCAGCTGCATTGGCTGATTTTGTTCCTCCAAAATCCATGATCATGCCTGCGCCGACGTGCATGTTTACATTAGCCGGCATCCCTGGGAGTGCATATGGAAATGCTAAAAAATGTCCTGCTTCCTCGTAATTCAAGCAACGAATTGGTACATTTACCCTCTCCTCTATTTGAGTGGCAAACCGCTCTGCTGGCCAAACTTGGTCTTGCCCACCAGCAATCAACATGACAGGAGCTTTGATCTTTTCTACCTGTATACGGCTCGGATCTATCTCTTCAGGTGACTTCAAACTATTCTCCCAAATCGATAAAAAGGACACAGGATTTCTCGTAATCATTCCCCCAACCATCGAGAACATTTGAGCGGGGCGATATTTAAATTTAAGATAAGGTAATTCTTCTCCATCTAAAGTCCAAGATGGAATTGGGGCGTACATTGTATTTTTTAATCCTGATGTTACATATGCTCCCGGTGCACCTGCAACAACCGCATCAAATTCATCATCATATGTAGATGCGACTAATAATGCGATCTCTGCTCCACGCGAATAACCAATGATTGAAACTTTATCTTTATTAGCACGTGTCTTTAACCATTGAACTGCATCATAAAAATACTCCAGAGGAATCTTTTCTAAGTCTTTTGGTACACCTTCCTGTCCAAAATAAGCTAATGCAAAAACGGTATATCCTTTTGAAGCAAGTAAAGCTGCGGCATGTTCCTGTATCTCGCCATCGGATCCTCCCAGAAGCAACACGGCCGGCTGATTATCCCCGGCATCAGATTCAAACAATGTACCTACAACACCTTGTTCTTTCACTTCTTCTCTCTTTATGTCTTCTGTATAAAAATATCTCCTTACTTGCACGGTCTCTTGAACTTGATCATCCACTTCAAATACCAAATCCATTTCAAGTTCACTTGCATCCGATTTATAAAAATAATCACCATGTCTCGTATTTTCTTTTTCTGCAGACCAAAACAGCCTATCTACTTCTGTTTGAGATAGGCTTAATTTCCCTTCTGAATCTGCCTGCACATCGCACTGTGCCTTGAACACATTCTCTTTTTGGTCGAGCATTTTTGATTCGATGCGTATCTTTACATAAGGATTACACCCACTAATTTTAATGCTTAAGTCATCGTCTATATAACTATGTAGAGGTAAAACTAGTATTGATCGACTAATTACCATTAAACTCTTCCCTTCTTTCTGTTATAAACTCACGTAATATATCAGTATTTTCCTCAGATATTGTATAATAAGCTTCTGTCCCATCCTCTAAATACTCCACAAATAAAGACTCTGTCGTATCTTCATCCAGCCAAAGAAACAAGTGATTTGTTTGTGTTCCTACAAGGTCTATTCCGTAATCAGGCATTCTGATATCTGGAATACCATCCATTTTTTCAGCGGATTTTAAAGCGGACGTAACGAGTTCAATATCATCTTCTTCAAACAGTACATCAAAGGGTTCTAATTCCGTTTCATTATAATCTAATGCGATAAAGAGCTGAATTTCTTCAATATCTACATCAACAGCATACGTTTCTGTACTACATGCTCCCAACACAAAAACCATCAAAGCAACACCCAATACAAAAAGTTGACTTTTCATCTATGTTCCACCTTTTACTATTATTTAAAATCTATCTTTCTACAAATCGTAAAATGATGCTGTTCGTGAATCACAAGCAAATGAATAGCTTGAATTAGGTTTGGGTAATGGGCTGGAGGATCTGGATATCGAATATGACCGGCTACATCTTCATCGATCTCAGCAACCAACATCGATAAATACGCTGTTTCCTGCTCTAGCATCTGAATCATTTCATTGTATGATACCTGCTGCTGAATATTTTTTGGAGGCATGATAATTGATGGTGCTTTCATAGCTTTTAGATGTTTTTGATTGTACTGCTCATAGATATTAACACTAGCAGTCTTATACGGTCTGTTTCTCCTTAACGTGGAAAGCGGTCGTGCCATAGGAAGATATATCACGTTCAACTGTCTAAACCTTTTTAGTAATAACAAAAGATGATAGAGCGTCTCTGCAATTGACCATTTATTTGGTTGAGCTCTGCTCCACACATCCGTATCCTGATACTCGGTAAAAAAATCAGTTCTTTGGGCGGCAAGTTGATGAAAATACTTTTTCATAAACTGACTTCTCATCCTAAGGCTCACTTATTCCCATAGCTAGAAGCAAAAAGAACGAAAATACAAGTATGGTACCGTTTCCTAATAGCCCAACAATTAAATATACATAACGTTTCATAAGGAAGGCGGAGACTATGGCTAGAATAAGACCGGCTATTGAAGAAATCCCTCCAACCGCAATCATCAAGTAAACATCTGCTTCAGGTCCTCTACTAAAAAAAAAGTAAATCACACTAACAGCTATGCAAATTAACGACACTATGCCGCTTGCTCTTCCAACTTTTTGTTTAGTCAACCTCGCACCCTCCTCTTAAGATTCAATAATTTGCATCACGACAAATAAAAATCCGCTAATTATTAACATAAACCAATTCCCAACAACTCCAATAACAAAAAGTTTTGAGCGTTTTGTGAGTTTACCAGAATAGATAGCCAGTGAAATTCCAACGATAGATAGGAAGCCAAATAAGAAGATCTCTGTATAGAGTCCTGCATCGGCAATTAATTGAGTATAAAATAAAAACATGCTCAGCATCATCAAAGCGATAGACCCAATGCCTAATCGTTTCCCAAGCTTTTCAGTATCCATAAGCTTACCTCCATACTATACGTTTTCTTCATCATACCATAAAAACCCTTCCTTTTTAGATTAAGGAAAAACTAGTACATGTATAAAAAAAGCCTTCCAAGGTGAGAGCACTTGGAAGGCTTTTTAACTATTGATTCTCTTGTGTTAGTCCTTCAATAATGGTTTCATTTTTTGTTTTAGCAAGGGAATAGAGCATAGCTAATGAAACAAAACCAAATACAGCAATAATGACTCCTATTATGTGTTGCCAAGGCAAGGCAAAGGTATAAGAGAAGGCATATTGTGTTTGTAGATAGATCACATACATCACTGCAATACTTATAGGTACTCCATATATGAGTGATTTGATCCCATAAAAGGCACTCTCAAAGATCATCATTTTTCTAAAGGAACGTTGAGTCATACCAACTGATCGAAGCATCGCAAATTCTCGCTTGCGCAGCGCGACACCAGTAGAGATGGTATTTAAAATATTTGCTAGGGAAATGAGCGTAATTAAGGTAACGAATCCATAGGTGAAAACAGATAGGACAGCAACCATTTGCTCACCTCTAACTCGTGAATCATTTTGATTATATATAGAGTATTTTTCTATAAAATCAAACTCGTCTATTTCCTTCTCTGTAGAGTATGGATCATCACTGGTAATATAGACGATGTTATCTAAGTATGGATTATCTGCTTCAGATCGAATCTCCTCAAATGTTTCTTCAGAGACAACCACATCTAATCCACCTAAAAACTGATATGAACTTCCCATTGGAACCTCACTTGTTAATGCTGATATCATTAATGGTGGCAATTCTACTACTTCATTTGTATCCCAATTCTCTTCAACTATTGCAAGTGGTTCACCAATATCAGTCAGAATGGCTTTAGTTTGTACGTATTTTCCAAGATCCATGTCTTCGTAGTTTATGGTATTAATCACAATCGCAGATAATGGATTCTCATTCCAGTCCGCTTTTATACCCGCTTGTTCTGTATAAGTTTTAAGACTTTGCTCATCTAATGCCTTGATATTTACATAATAGATGTAACGTCCATCTTCTGTCTTCGTTACATTCTCAGAGTCAATAAACTCTGGTGCCACTTCGTCTTCTTCTAAATACATAGATAACTGCATTAGTTTTTGGGTTTGGTACGCAGTTACATCTGTTAAGCTGCCCATATTTTCTTCAAGCTCTCTTAACATCTCTTCATCCTGCACAGACACTTCTAGGTCATAGCTAACAGAATCTCCTGACTCCGCTAATTGATACGAGCGTTTCAGTTCTTCAGTGAAATAAGAAACACTCAAAAAGAGTACAATGCTTACAATGAGAGAAAGCACTGTTATGTGATAGCGTTTTTTATTTCGCTTTAGGTTTTTCAACCCTAGTTCTGCTTCAACGCCAAACCATTTGCGAACAATTTTAGACGTACGAACCGTTTTTGTTTTTAATTTTATATCGTGTGTTTGCCTGATCGCATCCATAGCTGTGATACGGGAAGCACGTTGTGCTGGCAACCAAGTAGAGATAAAAATAGTCACAGCTGAAAGTAACACGGCAACTGCAATAGAATAAGGTGTCACTGTTACTGTTAATGATTGTTCTAAACCAATTGAATCAAGCATTGGATTAATCGCGATAAATGTAATCCCAATTCCGACAATACCTGCCACGATACCAATTGGAATACTAATACTGCCGATTATAAGTCCTTCAAAAAATACAGAATTACGTTTTTGTTGTTTTGTTGCCCCTACACTTGAAAGCATGCCTAAGTGCCTGGAACGTTCTGAGACTGATATTGCAAATGCATTAAATATCAGCGCAACAGATCCAACAATAATGACAGCAATAATGACACCGAGTAAACCATACATCGTACGGTCCATATTATCACTTGCTGTAATACCTGAATAACGAAGCAGTTCATCATTATATTGAACTCCTGTAATTCCAAGCAATTCAGCTAATTCATTAGCATCATCATATAATGAGCGATCGAGATTGTTAAGATAAACAAATCCATCTACTGACCCACTTTGATCCATATCATCTGAATCAATGAATGACAAGGCCAGATAACCAGGATTCCAGCCAACTTCCCATTTAGGCTGTTCAAAAAAACCAACAATAGTGTACGAAGTTTCTTCTGTTTCAATAAGCGTTTCTGTCCGTTCTCCATCTTCATTCCACTCAATTGAATGATCTTTTGTGAGGATTCCATCTTGTGGTTCTGCCCATTCACTCTCCGTATAACGCTTGCCAAGATCAAGGCTCACCGTATCACCAACAGACCAATTAACCGCTTCCTCAGAAGATGTACTAACAACTAACTCCTCAGAACTCTGTGGAAGTCTACCCTCTATAACATGAACATCAAATTGTTCAAAAGCCTCATCATTCATTCCGCGAACCCATACGTATGGTCTATAATCATCAGGTGGCTCTTCAAGTTCAGCAAACCCATATTCTTGAATGAGTGAAAGAGAGGCGGTATTCTCATCCTGTTTAAGCAAATCTATTTGCTCTGGTGTTATGTCTTCGTATGAAACATGCCAATCCCCATTATGTTCGATTGCATCTTTCCGCAAAAGCTCTGTATATGAGACACCAATGGTAGCAACTGCTGCAATCATGGCTGCCGAGATAATAGTACCCAAAATCGTTACGAGTGTTCGTCTTTTATTTTCTTTGAGATGACGAATCGTCAGCCTATTTACGATGTTCATGGGCGGATGACCTCATCCTTAGCAATTTGCCCGTCCTCAATTGTAATGACACGATCCGCTTGTAAGGCGATGCGATCATCATGCGTAATAATAATCAATGTTTGTTTATACGTACGATTAAATAGTTTAAGTAAATCAATAATCTCTTTGCTGTTTTTGCTATCTAGATTTCCAGTCGGTTCATCCGCTAGCATGATAGCTGGATTACTAATAAGGGCTCGACCGATTGATACCCGTTGTTGCTGACCACCAGAAAGCTGGTTTGGCAAATGATCTAATCGATTTTCAAGACCAAGCTGTCCCACAATCTGATTAAATTGATCCTGATCTACCTTGTGTTCATCCAGCAACAGCGGCAGGGTAATATTTTCTTCAACAGATAAGATTGGAATTAAATTATAAAATTGATAGATAAGTCCGATTTGTCTACGTCTAAAAATCGCAAGCTGCGTTTCATTTAAATCATAAATATTTGATTGATCAATAAAAACATTTCCACTTGAAGGACGATCAACCCCACCAAGTAAGTGAAGCAGTGTTGATTTTCCAGAACCCGACGGCCCAATGATCGCTACAAACTCTCCCTTTTGAACGGAGAACGAAACATTATCAAGAGCCTTTACTGCCGTTTCCCCTTTCCCATACACCTTAGACAGGTTTTCAACTCTTACTAATTCCATTTCACATACCTCCACTTGTTGATGTCTCCAGTGTATGCTGTGTAGATGACTATTCCATGACTGCTAAAGTGACGTTTTAGTCACTTTCATTAGCTTTTATAAAATTTGACCCTAAAAACGGTGCCTTGCCCTTCTTGACTGTCTACCTCAATATCCCCGTTTTGACTTTTTATAATTCGATTCACTAACGCTAGACCAATACCGACGCTTCCGTCTTTTGCCTGCGTTCCTTTATAGAAACGGTTGAAGATATACGGAATTTCGGTACTCGTTATTCCACTTCCAGTATCTGCAATTTGGATTTCTGTATATAATATATTATCTGAATAAGAGATCTTGATGTTGCCGTTTGTTGGTGTATGCTCGATTGCATTTTTTAGCAGGTTTGCAAAAGCCTCCACACTCCAATGAAAATCTCCGATAAACTGAATCTGATTATCCCCATCAACTTGTAACCTTAAATCCTTTACTTCAATTGAAATCAAAAACGGTTGAACAGTTTTCTCAATCAACTCATGAACATAAACAGGTTGCTTTTTAAATTCAATACTTCCCGCATCCATCTTAGAAAGTTTCAAAAGTGACGTCACCAACCAATCCATTCGCTCAAGCTGCACAAGAAGATGACGAGCAAATTCTCGTCGTTTATCATCAGAAATAGATGGCTCACTTAATAAATCCGCCATAACCGTCATTGACGTGAGCGGTGTTTTTAATTGATGTGAAATATCGGAAATGGCATCTGTAAGCTTACCTTTTTCCTGAGTTACTGCAGCACTTTGCTCAGAAAGCATTCTTGTTAAGCGCGATATATCATTCTTGAGAATGCTTAATTCTCCTTCTTCATTATCCCGAACATCAAGTGTATAGCTCCCTGCAGCTATACTTCTCAAGTATTCAGACAATCGCTCAATATCGTCATAGCGTCTTTTTGTGAAGATAAAAAAACTACCAACTAATAGCATAGACGTAACAACTACTAGCAAAACTCCATGAATCGAAAATAGATATGCTACTAGAACACTACTTAATATGATTAATATAAAAAGTAGAAGAAACCGCTTGGACCTCCTTATGACGAAGCATTCGTTTCACCAGCCTTGTAGCCAAGTCCACGAACAGTTTGAATGATCACCGGACGCTGCGGATCGTCCTCTAGCTTTTCTCTGAGCCTCTTAATATAAACCGTTAACGTATTATCATTGACAAATTCCCCACCAACGTCCCATATAAAATCAAGAAGCTGTGTTCTAGACAACACTTGACCTTGATGGTTTGCAAAAATCATCATAAGACGATATTCCAATGCAGTAAGCACAATCTCATGACTGTGTTTATAAACTTTTGCCTCTAGCGTATGTATGTGGACCGGACCCATTGCAAGTATCTGCTTGTGACTATTAGACGTTTGTTTTGTATATCTCCTAAGCACCGACTTCATTCGTGAGATCAATTCCCGCACCCGAAAAGGCTTGGTAATATAATCATCAGCCCCCATATCAAGACCCATCACTACGTTAACTTCCTCATCCATCGCCGTTAAAAAAATCACCGGAACATCATCTTTTTTCTTAATCAACTGACACAGCTCATAGCCACTTCCATCCGGCAATGTAAGGTCAAAAAGACAAAGAGATATTTCTTGAAGTTCCTCCTCAATCACTTTCTTAGCAGCAGTGACATTTTCACATAAGCGAATCTCAAAGCCCTCTTGCTTCAAGGAATAGCTTAAGCCCTCAGCAATCGAACGATCATCTTCAACAAGCAGGATGTACATGTATTTCCCTCTTTCATACTGGATTGTTTGTGGTGGGTGGGGAGAGTGTTTCAGTGACCACTCGCACATACGTACCTTCTAAAGCTTTAGCATGCGCTCTTTTATTCATTTCTCGAATGGAAGTAGACAGCTCCGAACTACGTAGGCATTGATTTCTATGTATAACGTATGGATCGATTAGACGCACTTTTGATTTAAGGTGAATACTGTAATCGTTTTTATCCTCAATCACCTTAACATCTGAATGCAGCTCAGAGAGTGCTTGTCTAATACTAGGAATAGTTGATACTCGTAGTTTTCTCATTAGTGTCTCATCATCTAGAAGAAAATCCTCCAGTTTTATCACTTTCGATTCTAGTGCACTCGCGAGTAGGTTGGATAGCTTGTCATAGCCATACACGTTCAGTGGGTCTATAAAAAAATCAATCACTTCTTTATAGTAGGTTTCAACAAACCACTCCGCAGTTTTAATCTCGGACAAATAGATTTCCCCTTCAAGTATCACCAAATCCTGAAGAAACTTCTGCACTTCCTCCAAAGTGATTTTGCCGTACTGGTACATATCTCGTAACGTATAATCAATTCGATCAGCACATAAATCCGGAGCCGGTTGCTCTAACAACGTCCATCTTGAATCATCAAAAAAACGATTTACATCATACTCATATGTAGCTAGAATTTTTGGGATCTCTGATTCCAGCACGACCTTTTGAAAAATATCTTCATGATACGTCTCTCCGCCATTTTTCAAAACAAAGTCAATCACATGTGAAAAGGCTGTATGTGACACATCGTGCAGCAACCCAGCAATTTGCTCTTCTAAACAGCCGCCTAGCTTTCGAATCAACAACATCACACCAACAGAATGCTCATAACGAGTCTGATTCCATTTTTCATTTACTAAGTAACTTGCTCCACCCTGATGAATCCCTTTAAGTCTTTGAATCGCTTTACTATTCATGAGATCTATAAGCACAGGTTCTAAAGTATATGAGCCGTATAAGTCATCGTTAATATACATTAAAAACTCCTTTAATGGGTCAGCTTTCTATTAGATTACTTCCTTTTACTTACAAAAGAAAGAGCTTTTTAATAGAAAAGATGTCTTGGATGAGCTAGTGCGGTGACTAAATGGGAGGAGGGGAACGTGAAGACGTATTTAAGGTACGGCTGATTTTCCGCGCACCGTACCTTCGTTTCCGCGCATTTTTCGGGTTTCCGCGCACCGACACCTCGTTCCCGCGCTTTTTTTGGGTTTCCACGGACCTTCACTGCTACATAGCGACTAAATGCATAGACAAAGATAATAGACCTGTGCATATCAATATCACAGGTCTAATTCTTTTATTCAATATGAGAGGCACACCAAAAAGTATGTACGAGACTATAAAATAATATGAGAGGCATGTCTACATAGTCATCATCAATTTCACCCTCATATGACCTATTAATAGTGGATGTTCGTCTTGAACTTCCTATCTCTTCTTCATCTTCATTCATAAGAGTTGCTGTGCCATTAGAATTTATTTTCATTATTATGATAGGATGATCATCTATTCGCATAACAATCTGATGAGATTTAAAAAAACCTTTAGGAAATTCTGCTTCTCCTATTATCTTTTCGTTTTTATAAATCTCCCATTTTGTTCTGCCAAAAAGCTTTATCTCGGTTTGCTCGATTTTAAATTCATCAGAACTAGTAAATTCTTTTGCTACTATATTTACATCATATTCTGGTTTTGATGTTTGTTTCGTAAAGTATCTTTCTAGTTGTCCGATCTCGCGGTTATCATGTTCAATTATAAAGGACTTATCTGATCTAGCTATAGCAGGCGCGGTGTATTCAAAAAACATGTTAACCCTCCTTTCTCCTTTGTGTATTGTTTAGTGCTATACCCTAACTATTAAGAATTAGTTCTACTTGCTTATTTCCAATATATTATTTTTGAGCACACTGGCCTCATTTTTAAGCATTATTAATTTTTTTGAGCATCGCTCCTATTTTTTAAACATATTCAAAGCTTTTCCGCGCATAATTCGATTTTTTGAGCGCCGGGCTTAATTATTTGAGCACTTGAGCGATATTTTTGAGCATTGGTATTCCGCATATTCTCCTCAACAGTACATTTAAACGCAAAAAACCATTCCAGTTCAAAATTGGAACAGTTCTTTTATTATCTACTCCACTTTAAAAGTAGGTCAGCTCGATACGCATACTTCTTCTCCAGCACGATTCCCGCCAAGCGAATTCTCCCACTCTTCTTCAAAGCACATATACCAAAACTGCGATTGATCTAATTTTGCAATGGCGTGTCTTGTTTCGGTACAGGATTGTGGGTCAAATACATAGGCTTTAATTCGATCTAAATCGTGTAGTTGGTCGTAATATCGGTAAATCATTAATGCGTGTGACCCTAGTTTTTCGTTTCGTGATAGTACCATCTGGTTTAAGTAGTCGATACGCTCAAAATCATCTACATACTGAATGCCAATCACATGCTCTGGGTGGTAGCCTTCTTCTGTTTCAGTAAAAAGCTTTTCGATTGTCTCTTCGTCTTTTTTCGAAAGATTTTCTCTTTCTAGGTGCATGGAAAGAGAAATGTAGTTCTCTTTATCAATTCTTGCATCCATCTTCCACCACGATAAATCCATCGGTCGTGATCTGCCATCTAGTTTGTTGATCTTTGAATCTTCTATGTACGATTCAAATCCTAACCACTCTCCTAAACGCGCGAAGTAGTCAATTTCTCGGCTTGTAAACATGGAACGGTTATGTTGCAAGGATAAATTTAATCTACGATAGTTCCGGACATAACCTTCAAAAAATTGCATGAGGTGAAAAGAGGGATAATCGATCATCGTTCACTCCTTTATTAGTTTCTTCTCAAAACAAATACATTCATGTACTCGCTTGAACGTTTTCTTAATCGTTTCTTGATCATCGCCTACATAATGGGCAAAGCCTTGAACAGGATAAAATTCTGCAATACTAGAGGATAGCGCTTCTTTTATTTCATCACCACTATCTACAAAGACCTGCAAATAGGAATCGACGTTTTCGAAATGGTTACTTTGATACCATTTATTCACCCATTCATCATCTCTGGTCCAAGCCTCCAGTCGATTGATCTTCTTTTCCTTTGCTTGTTTTTCAGCCTCTTCAAGCAATAAATGACCTATTCCTTTTCTGCGATAGTCAGGATGAACGGCAATATGCCAGATCATTCCTCCAGCCCTTCACCTCTTGAACAGACTGTTCTTTCTTTAAGTTCGTATTCAAGATCTAATAATCCAACTACTTGGTCACCCTCAACGGCCACTAACTCAATGGATGGATTCTCATAGATTTCCTTTTGTCTAAGCACGTTATCAAAATAAGCTGTGTCCAAAAATGAAAGAACTCTACAGCGTAGCCAAGCTGGTTTCATCTGTTGGCTGATAATTTCGTATGATGATGATGTTCACCTCATTTTCAGCAAAATATTTGAAAGTCTTGGATTGTACTACATTGATCATTTCTTCATGTATAGGAAAGGGATAAAACTCCGAACATTCTTTTTTGAACTGGCATTTTTTTGATTGACTGCAAGGGTGGTTACTTTTTTGTGTTTTAAATCAAAGATCCCCACAATAACTATATCTCTATCTTCGCTATCAATTCCCCATCCTCATCAACTTGTCCCGTCTCTTCAATTCCTACATAAGCATACAGGTTTCTTGCTGCCTCATTTTCAGGTTCATATGAAAGATAGATCGCTACTGCTTCGCCTTTAGGAAATTCTTTTATGTAATCTATCGCTTTTAGGACAGCCGACTTGCCATATCCCTTCTTTTGGTGCAGTTTATCGATCATCAGCCTTACAATATTGTAGCAAGCTCCATCTCCATTTTCATGAACGTGCTCATAGGTCATCATGAAACCAATTAAAGTCTCATCCGTATAAATGGCAAAAGGCATTACTGTGGTTTCCCCTTCTACCGTAGCCACGTACGCTTGTGCAAGGCTGTATACATTAGATGCAACAAAATGTTTTTGCCCTTCATCGACTTCTAAGTTCAGACATCTATCAAAGTTTTCCCACGTAATTTCTCTAAACTCAATCATTTTCCAGCCTCTTTCCGCAGGTACTCAACAGCTTTCTGCAAATCTACGTCTCTCTCAACATGCTCCGGTGTCCAAGGTACATACACGTTAGGCTCGATCCCTTTTCCAGTCATACCTAATCCTTGATCAATACGAGATAATCGAGAGCTAGCATACATAAGTTCAAAACCTTCCTGCCATTCCTGTGTGACAAGGTTTGCATAATCGTTTACACCCATGGTTGGTCTGCCTAGGACCGTCACTTTGTTGGACTTTTTACAGAGTTCAACAAATGATTCTCCTGAACTGGCACATCCTGAGTCTGTTAGAATGACCACCTTTTTTGGGTAGTCTGTTCCTTTCACAAACGTATCTGGTAAAAATGTATCAAAATTAAACTCCACAAATTCATTACCTTGATGCTTCTCCCACTGATCCTTATATGCTTTTAGAAACATGAGAGCTTGCTCATCCTCTATTTGCTTAATATCATCTTCAAGCTCACGCAATGCGCGTTTTGCATTGTTAATTGTGCAATGATACAGCATTTTATCTTCTGTATCTCTGAGCTCTACCCCTTCTTTTGGCATTAGAAAAGGTAGGAGCGGATAAAAGTTTGAATCACTTCCGCCACAATTTTCACGTACATCAATAATCCAGTTTTCCGTTTGCTGCAATAACTCTTGATTTTCTAGCACTAGCTTCATCATTGCATCAGGATTCATAAAATCTGTAAAGGTCAGCTTTATTGAATCATTTGATAGAACTTCTAAGTTATACGACGCTTTGTATTCCCGTCTTTCAACTTGCTTGAACTGAACCGTACTGAGATTGCCTTCTTGCTCCATCACTTCACCAAAACTATACTTCAACAAAATAGGAAGCCAATTCTCTCTTTCTGCATGATTTTCTTGTAGTAATCGACTATGTTTTTGTCTTAATTCTTCTACAGAATAGCCCCCTAATGAAAGAAAGCTCGTTCCTCTTTTAATTGAACTATCCGAGTGAACGTGTGTAACCACCAGCCTTTGCTCATATCTTCGTACCCTGAAGCCAGGATCTTTCATTTCTTTCCTCCGCACACTTGTATCCAGAAACCGAATATGATGATCCTTAAAATCTAGCAAATAATCCTGAACATGTTCAACAAATTCTTCTCGAGTCATTGGGTTTTTCAGTCCCTTAAGAAACGCCTGAGGATCATCCCAACCTTGCTTGTCCTTCCAACCCGCATAATCATGATGCATCGTATGTATAATCTCTTTTGCTATTTTCTCCACAAAGTCACCTCACACCTAATATTCGACATATATAGAAATAAACCTTCATTAAATTCCTCTCTCTCCTATTGACCTGGAATGCATTTCATATAATAAGATCAAATAAGCCACTCGTCGGCGTCATTCGAGCTGAAGCGTAACGACGGTGGCATTTTGTCGTGCTGACAGAGTATGATGGAAATAAATCGTTTATAAAATAGGAGCTATTTACAATGACAACCATACATGATATTGCAAAACTGGCTGGCGTTTCAGCTTCAACTGTCTCAAGAGTTTTGAATAACCATCCATATGTACAACAAGAGAAGGTAGAAGCTGTTCAAAAAGCAATCAACGAAACAGGTTACATTCAAAATATACATGCCATTCACTTAAAAAAAGGATCCACCAATCTAATCGGAATTGTGGTGCCATTTTTGGATCAGCCTTATTTTAGCCAAGCTCGTTGATGGAATCGCAAAAGCCGTTTCTAAGACAGACTTTCATATCCTAATCTTTCAAACTCAATATGTTGAGTCAAAAGAGCTTGAAGCTCTTGAACTCTTAAAAACTAAACAAATTGATAGCTTAATCTTCTGTTCGCGAAATGTAGGGTTGGATGTCATTAAGAAATACAGCAGAAGTGGTAAAATTGTGTTACTCGAGGATGTTCAAGTAGAGGGAATGAGTTGCACGTATATGAATCACTATCATTATTTTAGCGCTGCTCTGGAGTATTTATTTGAGAAAAATCATAACCGAATTGGCATTTGCATAAGCCGTGGGAATAGTACAAGCAGTTTTCAGCGTAAAAAAGCATTTGAAGATTTTTGTGAAAGAAACCAAGCTTCCCTTAAATGAAAATGATATTTTTACTGATTGCTTATACTTGGACGATGGTATGCAACTTGCAGATAAACTTTTTCATACGATGGATCGACCTTCCGCTTTACTAGTAACAAACGATCAAGTCGCAGCTGGTCTGTATACGGCGTCTATAAATCTAGGTTGGACGGTCCCCGATGACATTGCAATCATTGGATTTGATAATCAGCCCATCTCAAAAGCACTAAACATGAGCACAATTCATATACCCTTCAATTCTGTTGGAGAGCAACTTATCACACAGGCCACTCAGGCAACCATTTCTCACCACGAGATAAAATTAGACTTTATCGAAAGGGGCACAGTTTAAATTATCATTAAAACCGCATAAACTAATAAACCAACAACAAGAATAAACCCACCAACCATAACAAAACCGTAGACAAATCCTTTACCCATTGCAAATAAATCTAATGTCATTTCTTTAAATAGATTTATAATAAACATATGTAACCTCCGTTATAAAGAGCCATCACCCGCTTCAGGTAGCTCATGATATTCTTCTTTTTATAGATAATCTCTTGACGTTTTTCGTAGGAGAGTCCATTACAGTTGGCAGCCAACCAAAATGAAACTAAAACTAATAGGAAAAACGTTCATTCCTTAAACATATGACTTAAGACAATAGGAACCACCTGTCTCTGAAGGTATACTTTTAGGTGGCAAGTAACATAGAGAAAGAAGGACTCAAAAATGGACATTTCCTCTAGCTTATCTATTGCTGTCATGGCTTTACTTCTCTTAATAGCATGCTTCCAACTACTCCTTGCACTTGGCTTGCCGTTTGGTGAATATGCAATGGGAGGATTTCATACCATACTACCTAAAAACTTACGAGTTGTAAGCTTAATTAATGCTGTTATTTTATTATTTATAGGCTTAGTATTCTTAGTACATACAAATAAAGTAACCGTATTAACATTTTTACCGACTTCTATTTTAGTATGGGTATTCACCGTATTTTTGGCACTTAACACCATCGCCAATGCCTTCTCTAAAAGTACAAAAGAACGAGTCGTGATGACCCCTATATCTGGGCTATTATTTATATTGTGCTTGATGATTGTTCTGTTGAATTGACTAGTTTCCCAAAATAACTATTCGACATACCATGCCAAAATCCTCTTACGTAGAAAAAAGACAATTGCAATGGAGCAATCGTCTTACTTGCTATCCGTTTTAACTTGTAACGTCTCTTTCACCATCTCTAAGTACTCTTCGCTTCCTGAAATCAGTGCAAACTCAGCTATCGCAACCGGATAGGCTGCTTCCAACTCAATAATATGCTCTTTCATTTTTGACCAGACGTACCCTCCTGCTTCCTCATAGGCTTGGATAAGCATCTCAAGACCTGCTTCTCCAAACACCTTGTAGTGAGCAACAAAATCACTCGATACATCCGTCACTTGAGCTTCGGTCCAATCGATTAGTCCAGTTACGTTACATGCATGATCTATTAAGATGTGGCCAGGGTGTATATCTCCATGAATGAATCCAGTTTGCTTTGGCCACATCTCATCATTTTCTACCCAGATCTGCCAACGTTCCCATAGAGCATCTCCTACACCTAGCTTTTCTTTTACAGCTCGCATTCGTGCTCTCATTGATTGCTGAGCTTCTTCTGGCGTATGAGTGGTTAGACCAACCGCTCTTGCTCTTTCTACATCTACAGAGTGTAACTCAACCAACACTCTTGCTAATGTATGATGGAATCGATCGGGAATATCTTCAACCTCAACCTCCCATACATAGTTCATGATCTCATGATCAATTGTGCCAAGTGGAACTCCGTTTAACTTCTTATACGCAATTAATTCATCCGTATAAATCTCCCACCTCGGAGCTTGAAAGGCAATCACCTGCTCATTCACCACATCGAGCGCCAACTTCTCAGGCTTAGTCCGAGCGATTACATCCTCACGTCTTGGAATCCGCAGTACCCATTCATAACCTTCTTGATCCTCTGCAAATACCGCTTGAAAATCTAATCCTGACTCATTCATGATTAAGGAACTTTCTTTTATTGGCAACCCATGCTCGGTTGCTAACTGAATGACTTCATTTTTTGATAGACTCATTTTCTCACGCTCCCTCTTCTTAAAAGTGCACTCCATTCTTTAACATTTAATTCTATTTAATTTCCGGTTTATTTCATTCAGATAAAAATAGTTAGGATCAAATTTCCGTCCACCCGTATCTTTTTCAGCCCAGAGTAACATGAAATTGTAATCCTCATGAGTAGGATCACTTATAACCTTTCTGAATTCCTCGTAGCCATCAGGACCACCAACATCTTCTGGAGGGCGATTTTTGGCACCATCGATACAAATTGGAGTATGTTTTTCTTCATCAACAATAACAATTTTTTCAACAACTACTTTATGCTGCCACGAATCACCAAAATCGTATTCATATATAAACGTTTTATGTTGATTGAAAACAGTATCAATCTTTGTTCTTTTTGGATGTCTCTCGTCTTCATGCAATTGAAATTCCATATCAGGTTCTTTAATAAGAAAATCTGGAAACTGAAATGAAAATAAGTGATAATCCTGCCAATCAAATGCAGCTTGAATTACCTTATGAAATTTGTGAAACGTAATTCCACTCGGAACCAGCACTCTTCTCCAAATTGCTGGTTTAATATCATTTAACGTAATCTTGACCTGATAATATTCTCTTTCATTACTCATCTTTATCACCTCACTTATAAAATTAACATACTACATTCATTAAAACATTCAGAACCACTGCATTATCATATTAAAACAGCAAATGGTAGAATATTTATGGATAGAACAACTAAGGAGGTCCCAACATGGCACAACACAGCTTTCACCTTAAAGCAAACTGGCCAGGCTTACGAAACGATGTAGGTGATATTGAATCAGGCAATCTCATCACAAAAATCTCCATCCCACCAGAAATGGACGGACCTGGTGTTGGAACAAACCCCGACGAAATGCTGCTTGGAGCCGCAGCCACCTGCTATATTATCACTCTCGCAGCCATGATGGAGCGTAGTAAATTAGAGAAAACTGGTCTGACAATGACATCAGAGGGCATTGTAGATGTCACAAAAGGTGTGATTACCTACAAAAAGATCATCCACCGTCCTGAGATTGTCTTGAAAGAAGACGCCTCTGAAAAAGATATTGAGCTTGCAAAGAAACTCGCGGAAAAGGCAGAGTCATCTTGTATGATAAGCAGAGCGATTCAAGGGAATGTAGAAGTTGAGCTTGAGGCGAAGGTTATATCATAAGTGTAATAGATGTGATCGATTTTCAAATTATGAGGAGGACTGGTAATGGACGTTCAATTATTAGTATTTTTCCACTCAAGTGATAACTCAAAACAGGAACTCATGAGTAAAACATATGAATCCACTATACGTCCGGTTGCAGGAGATATCATTCATGACCCTGGGTTTCATTCAAAGTTCCACAATGGATATGAAGTAGCTAAAGTAACAATCGATTACTCTGAGGATGAATGCTTAGTTTCCCTATCCCCTCTTGTAGTCGAGCGACAAGAAATTACTTTTGAAGAATATAAGGAGCATTTGCGGGAGAATGGATGGAGTTCGGTTAGCTGATACTTATCTTAGTCTTTCTTACTGATGTAATTATAAATTGAGTGAGCGAAGCAATGATATATGGATTAATTACTACTAGTATTAAGAATTCTACTTTTTGGTTATTTTTATTTGGTCAATCTTAGCTTATTTTTGTCTCCTACCAACTGTTTGCGTTTTTGAGCACAGTTGGTTCTTTTTTGAGCATTTTAAAGTTTTTTGCCCATACAGCCATGATTTTTGAGCACCATCAATACATTTTTGCGCATTAATGTATTTTTTGAGCACCCTCAACGGATTTTCGCGCGTTAGATTGGATTTTTCGCGCAGGCTTGTTAATCAGAGCCTCGTCATCTCATAAATTGCATCTACCACAAACCATAACGGAAGAATCCATCCAAGTAGTAATAGTTTATTATGTTTCTGCTCCTTCTGAAATACGATTAGAAGCAAACTTAAAGTGATTGCTATGATTAGATAACTTGATATTGTGTACCACGGATTTATTGATTCACCTGGCCCTAATCTGCTGAGACTCACAAACCGGAACACGGAAAGACTAACGACGATGACTCCTAGAAAAATCATAATCCCCTTTAGAAATCTCATATGTTATCTCTCCTTTACTTATATTAATTCTATCATTCACACATCCCAAAATTATAATAAGGCAAAAAAGGAGTAAGAAACAGCATTCAAAGACTTAATGTACAATATTCACAAATAAAAACAGCTCCCAATTCCCTTTAAAAGAAATCGAAAGCTGTACTCTTAATTCTATTTAACTTCTTCCTCTACCCTAAACGCATCCAACAACCCACGAACTTCATCTGTCGTCTTAGCATTCATCAATTGATTTCTCAACTCACCTGCCCCGCGGAAATCACGGACATAGATTTTAAAGAATCGATGGAGAGGCTTAAAGGCACGTGATTCAATCGCATGATAGTGGTCATGGAGATCTAATTGTAAACGTAAAAGATCAAGTAACTCATCACTCGTATGTTCTTTTGGTTCAACTTCAAAGGCAAATGGATTTGTAAAGATTCCACGGCCGATCATCACACCATCAACTCCGTATTTCTCCACAAGCTCCATCCCAACTTGACGATTTGGAATGTCACCGTTGATTGTCAAAAGAGTGTCTGGGGCAATCTCATCACGAAGCTTCTTAATCTCGGGAATTAGTTCCCAATGGGCCTCAACTTTGCTCATTTCCTTTTTGGTACGCAGGTGAATGGAAAGATTGGCAATGTCTTGTTCTAAGATGTGAGTTAACCACTCGCGCCACTCTTCCACTTTGGAGTATCCAAGTCTTGTCTTCACACTGACAGGTAAGCCACCTGCTTTTGCTGCTTGAATCAGTTCTGCGGCGACGTCAGGACGACGAATCAAACCACTTCCCTTTCCGTTTCCAAGCCACATTCGCAACAGGGCAGCCCATGTTAAGATCAATTCCCTTAAAACCCATCTCTGCCATGCCAATACTCATTTCTCTGAAAAATTCAGGCTTGTCCCCCCAGATGTGAGCAACAAGTGGTTGCTCGTCCTCTGTAAAAGTTAAACGTCCACGCACACTTTGCTTCCCGTCCGGATGACAGTAGCTTTCTGAGTTTGTAAATTCGGTGAAAAAGACATCTGGTCTTGCTGCTTTACTCACAACATGGCGAAAGACAACGTCCGTTACGTCTTCCATTGGTGCTAGTATAAAAAATGGTCGTGGTAGGTCATTCCAAAAATTTTCTTTCATTATATCTTCTTTCCTTTCAATTATCTGATGACACATGTATAAATTGTTATATTAATGATTTACTTATGGGGGTTACATAAAAAGAAAAGACCCCAAATTCGATTTTAACGAAAAGTGGGGTGAACTAGCAAGTTTATTTTATATTGGAAGAAGTAATATTCACTTAGTATTCTCAACTTCTCGCTCTCATTCTAGTTGGGAATATATAAATTCCTATTTATCAACTAAAGCTTTTATCGCATTAATTACAATTTCAGGTTTATCAGATTGAACATAATGTGTGCTATATTCCGCAATGATAAAATCACTTTTCGTTGATAATGATAACAGTTCTTTTTGCATGTCGTTCCATAGTTCCTGAGATGCTTCAGAATAATGATCTTTTTTTCCCGCGGATATTACGACAAGTTGCACTGTAAGTTTTCTTCTTGCTTCTTTCACTTGTTTTAAGCTTTCCATAAATTCACTGTAAGTACTTTCTGATGTGAATTGCTTTTGATATGCTTCTTGAAATTCTTTTGGCATGGTTGGAAGGAATTTATCCTTATAATTTTCTGGTGTCGAATCAATCAATACTAATCCATTCACTTCATTTGGATACTCCGTTGCAAATAGACGCATATTAATTCCACCAAAAGAATGACCAACTAAAATATAAGGAGGCTTGAGTTCCATATTAGAAAGTAATTCATGTAATTCTAATACCATTTCCTTACTTGTTCTTTTCTTTGAGCTAATTCCACTCTTTCCTAAACCCGCTCTATCATAAATAAGCACTTCAGTTAACTTTGAAATCTCAGGAGCAATGTGTTTCCATGTTTTTGAATAATCACCGTAACCCGCATCCATGATGACGGTTGATTTGTCTATTTTCTCTCCAAGTAACTTTGCATAAAGTTGAAAATCATTTACCTCAATAAACATCTCTTTTTGTTTGTCTTTATCTATCTTCTGCTTCGTCATTTTATTCAATCCCCTACTTGAACCTAATATAGGCAATATATTTAGATTTCTTGTTTAGTTAGATTGATATCATTTCAAATATAACCCTAAGCGATTTGCTCTACAGAACTACTGCTATTTTTTAATTTAAAATTTATTTAATAGTATCTGTTAATTCGAAATAGTACACACTAGGTTCCACCTTATCAAACTGATCTTTACTGCTAGTTATTTTAGCCTTCGTATCTTCGTTTTCTAGCAGGGAAATCTCAAATGATACATCTTCAATAAAATCTAGTTCTGATTCTTCAAATTGAAATACTAGAGACTCCCCTTTTTTAATATCAGAGCCATCAGCATTTGAACTACCCTGATTACTCTTTAAATGACCATTTTCATATCCTTTTATTTCAATTCCATTCATTTTGACATCGGAGTTGTTTTTAATCGTCAGTGTTACATTCTCTTTATGAATCGTTTCTTCTTCTGAAGAATTAGAACATGCAGAAATAAAAATGAGAATCGTTAAGGGAATTGCAAATCCTATAAACTTCTTCACATTATCCACTCCTTTATACTCTCGATTTGCATTTCCATTTTTTCCTGTTATAGATATCCTATTATAAAATTTATCGTTTATCAATATATTTTTATCTTAACTCATGAAAAATCAAGATAAAAAAAGAGCAAAGTCTTATAATTACCGTTACAAGACTTTGCACTCTTATTTTTGTTATTACTTATCTTTTCTAATTTCCATCTCCACCACACACTCCACGTGCGTACTCTGCGGAAACATGTCCACCGGCTGTACTTGCTTGGTTTTATATCCGCCTTCCTCAAGCACCTTCAAGTCCCTAGCTAGTGTAGCTGGGTTACAGCTGACATAGACGATGCGCTTTGGTTTCATGTCGAGCATCGTTTTCAATAGCTTTTCGTCACAGCCTTTTCTTGGTGGATCGACTACAAAGACGTCAGGGCGGATGCCTTGGGCTGCCCACCATGGGATGACGTTTTCGGCTTCGCCTACTGCGAAATCGGTGTTAGTGAGGCCGTTCAATTCGGCGTTGCGTTTGGCGTCGCTGATGGCTTCGGGTACGATTTCAACGCCGTAGACGTGTTTGGCTTGCTGGGCTAGAAAAAGTGAGATTGTTCCGATGCCACAATAGGCGTCGATGACTGTTTCTGAGCCGCTTAGGTTGGCGTATTCAAGTGTTTTGTCATATAAGACCTTGGTTTGTTCTGGGTTGACTTGGTAAAAGGATCGGGCTGAGATCGCAAACTTAATGGAACCGATTGAGTCGTAAATATACTCTTCTCCCCAGAGAACCTTGGTCTTGTCACCAAAAATGACGTTTGTGCGTTTTGGGTTGATGTTCTGCACAATCGATTTTACAGCTTGGAAAGGCTGTTCGAATGTCTTCAATAATATTCTTTTTGTTTGGTAGGGCTTCGTCTCGCGTAACAAAGACAACCATCAGCTCTCCACTTTGACGTCCGTAACGGACAACAACATGACGCAAGGTGCCACGATGTTTGTCTTCATCATAGCCACGAATGCCATATTGATTAGCGATTTCTTTGACCTTTTGTACGATTGCATCACTATGCTCGTTTTGAATGATACATTCATCCATATCAACAATGCGATGACTACGCTCCTGATAAAATCCTGCAATCACTTCTCCATCTCGTTCGCCGACCGGGACCTGTGATTTGTTACGGTAGCGCCATGGGTTGTCCATGCCAAGGGTTGGTTGAACGGTGACATCAGTGATGCCCCCAAGTCGCTCTAGTGCATCTTGAACCTGCTTTTGCTTATAACGCAGCTGACCGTCGTATGTCATATGCTGCAGCTGACAGCCTCCGCATTGGCTGTAGATAGGACATGGTGCTTCGGTGCGGTCCGGACTTGGTTCGTGAATTGACATTAAACGTGCAAAACCGTAGCCCTTGCTTGTTTTAGTGACCTTCACTTCACAGGTCTCTCCAGGCAAGGCTTTTGGGATAAATAACGTATAGCCCTCATGTTTAGCAACGCCAAGCTCCTTGGTGGCTGAGGTCAGTAATCGTTACATCTAAGGTTTGATTTTTGTGTACGGGTGGTGTCATTTTACTCATCTATGGGTAATTCCTTTACGTCTAAATTTGGGTGTTGGGTTCATTTTACCATGAAAGATGGGTCGTTGATACATTGGGCATGGCATTGGATGAACCTATTGAATTGGTTTTTAGTGGGTGGTATGGTTGAATGACTACAAATTGAGATATTTGAGGTGGGACTGTGAAAGATACTTCATCAAGGAACATCGTTTTGTATGCTCTTTTGTTTGCTGTCCTCTTTTCAATCATCATTTCTATCCCCCGTTATATAACCGGAGATTTTAGTTTAATAGCTACAGCTGTGTTTTTTGTCATTGCCTTTGTCTTCAACTGTATCAGTCAATTAGCTTATCGAAAACTTAATCGGTCGTAAGAATACTGTTCACTGATCCATGTTTCAGATGGATTATTTTGGGTTATGAAATTAAAGAATGCTTCTATAAAGGAGGGATACACCTTGTCTTGGTTATCTAGTAATACTTTTTTAGCTTTGACGGCCTTCATGATTAGCATTGTTATGGTAGAAACTTCGATGCAAACTAGTTTGTCTGGTTGGGTTTATCAGTCGATTGAGCTGTTTCTCATTTTTGCCGTTTCATTTGGAATGTTAAAGCTTATATCTAGTAAAACTACGCAACCAATATTCAAAAGTACCTAATATGAATAACTACACCCTACATGGTTTTGGGGTGTTTTTTTATGATGTTCACATTGAATTGAGCTTGAAGTCTTGCTAGAGTCGACATCTCTCTTGATAAGACTAGAATAGGTCTTGAGAAAGCTCTAGCTCTCTTGATAAAACTCTATCCATCTTATTTACAAGTTAGGCTCTGTTGGCAACAACTCTCACCTCGTGACAAATCTCTGTCTATCTTGATGTCACACTCATTCTCCTTGTTAACACCACCACCTCAATAAAAAAAGAAACAAGCATCATTAGATACTTGCTTCTCTTGAATCTCATTCCCCGTTTATCTGCTTCTGCACTTTCTTCGGCAACTTACTCAGTACAAGCTCATAGGAATGCTCAATTAATGCTTGAGTCATGCCTTCATCTACGTCTGAGTCAAAATAGACCGAGTTCCAGTGGGTTTTGTTCATATGATAACCGGCTGTGATGCCTTCGTATTGCTCACGCAGTTCTTCAGCACGTATGGGATCACATTTTAAGATAATCATTGGTTTTTCGCCCATTAAGGCAAACATTTTTCCACCGATAAAATAGCGGTCTGCCTGCCAATCTGGTTGATAATCATGAGTGGCTACAGGCAAAGTCAAGCAGATGTCGTGCAATGTTTTTTTGTTCAATTGATTCGCCCCTTTTCTTTCATTATATCGTAAAGGGACAATGGCTGTTATTTAGAAGGTTGAATAAGAGCCTTTTGATGCTCGGGATGCTTTTGTAAGGCTACGCGTCCAACACTAATGATCAGAACTACGGCCATAATCATTAGAAGTGGTAGGAATTCCTGCGTCACTCCTGTACCTCCAAAGATCACAGTAAAGTATCCATCTGCCGCGTACGTTGCCGGCAGTATGCTTGAGATTGTTTGATAAAATGGTGAGAGCATCGCCACTGGTACGATTACTCCTGATGTAACGAGTTGCATGGAAAGCAATACAATATTGCCCATCATTCCTGCCGGACCAAGTAAAATTAAAAATGTTTGCGAGACTAGTAGGAACGATAGGAAGACTAGGAACTGATAGAACCATACTGTCCAAAATGGTAGTGTCACACTAATATCAAAAATGGCAATTAAGCCATACGTTAAAAAGGCAAGTCCTGCACTAACAAGTACATTAAGTAGCTGACGTGACCAGAACACACTCCATTTATTTAAGCCTTTACGTGCAAGTCCCATTACAGAAACTTGAATTTGCATATTCATGGTCATCGATCCCACAAATGAAGCAAGTACAAGCATCATTGGAATCATCGTTGCGGCAAAACCTTCTGTTTCATTTACACGGTTAATATCTGCAGTAATTGGTGCAAGATCAACTTGATCTAGTGTAGCTGATAGTTGCTCTTGAATTGTTGTAACTGCTTGCTCTGGTAGACCGCTGTCGCTAAGTTGACTAACAAATTGTTCTCCACCCATTGCTAGTTGTTGTGCAGCAACCTGTTCATTGATGGTGGTTGTGAGTTTTGTCGCTATTTGCTCTAGAGCTTGCTTACCCACTGTGGCTGAGGCTTGGTTGATTGAATAAGTAATCTCTGCTTTTTCATCTGAGCTTAATTTTTCTGTAAAGTCATTAGGGATGTGAACGATCATTTGAATCGTACGTTCTTGAAGCGCCTCTTCTGCCTCTGCTTCAGTTAATGTTGTATCTATTGTGAGCGGCAAATTCTGTTCTATTTGATCAGCTATCATCATACCTGCTTCGGTATCTTCATTTACTAGCGCTACATCAAGTTCCGTTATTCTCTCTTGTACGCCATCATAAGCTGTCAGCCAGACGCAGAAAAAGACAATCTGAAACACAAGAGCAATAATAATTCCTGCTTTTGTTGTTGGTTGTTTAAGTAATTGTTTAAAAGTATTCATGTGTTTCTCCTATCATTTTTTAATTAAAGTAAGTACTTACTTGCATTATTAACCAAAGAAAAAGCATTCACAGGAATGCTCGTTTTAGGGGGTGACGCCCCGTACAAACAGCTGAACACTTTCTCTTAAAAAGGTTTCATCTGGCATCGTTGTTACTCGATCTCCAAACCTAGCTTTGGAAATAAAGTAGCCAAAGTTAATCCAAATAAAATTAAGCGCCAAGGTCTCGCAATCCGTAGAGATGATCAAATTGCGTTTCTGCATTTCTTCAAAGTAGCTTGTCAAATAAAGCTTAAACTCTTTTGGACCGCGTGAGATCTGATCATTTAGCTCCTCAACCTTGTAAAACTCTTTGAATCCAAGCATCACAAAATCCTCGATACTACGCATGAATTGAAGATACCCATGGGCAATCTTAAAAAGATCCTTCTCCAAATCCCAAATAATTGCGTGATCAATGGTTTCTTTTAAACTTGGCCCAAACGTTTGACCCTCAACAACTTTTTCGAGAATGGTCTGCTTATTACCAAAATGCCGGAACAGCGTCACTTCATTACAGCCTGCTGTTTCAGCTATTAATCGAGTGGTTGTTCCCTGGTAACCATGTTCCTTCAAAAGCTCAAGTGCAGCGCTGAGAATACGTTGCTTTGTCTTTTCCTTTGCCGACATGTTTGCCCACCTTTAAATATGCAAGTAGTTACTTGCATATTATCGAATGGAGCCGAATCTGTCAATAAAAACAATCAAGCATGAATCTTAAGTTTCTCCGTAAAACCTTGCACAAACTGCTCGCAGGCTTCAAAGTCTTCATCAGTCTCAGGTGTAAATTCAATTTTTAATCCTTTTGTAGCAAGTACCGCCCCACATTTCTCTAACTTCCGCTCAAAAATATGGACCGCTTCGCAAAACTCTGGATACACCGCATCACCGGAACCAAATACTGCAGCCGTTTTACCTGATAAATCAACGTCATCCATCGCCTCAAAAAAGTCTTCTGCTTCATATGGCAAGTCGCCATCTCCCCATGTATATGAACCTATAACAATTCCATCATATTCTGAAAGCTGCGCTTGGATCGAATTCATCGATCTCCTCTAGGTCAACCTCATACCCTCTATCTCTAAGCTTTTTTGTTAGTAAATCAGCGATATCCTCTGTATTCCCTGACATACTTGCAAAGACCAATACAATTTTAGACATCGTCTCATCCTCTCCACTTATATACTCTAATTTTCATTGTATTAAGAATGAGAATCATTTTCAATAGTTTTTTTAACGTTTATTTGCTTTCGATAGAAGGTATTGGAATAAAAAGGAGTTGATTCATGTTGTTACCTTCTAAGGAACAACGCGAAGAGAATCGGAGAAACGTTCGTGAGCGGCATCATTGGAGTCGATTAGTTCAGATCATGGGACTACTTTGGCTTTTACATGTTCTGTTGCAGAATATGAGTAGTGCTTCTTCCTATATCTATCTACCATTGATCGGATTTCTTATAACAATTGCTCCCCTTGTCTCTGCTTATAGAGCCCGCAATAGCCACTCAACAAAAAGACGTTTTGTCGCAAAAGAACTTTATGAAATATGTCTTGCAGCGTCAGTTATCTATATCGTTATCTATTTATTCAGTTTGTTCAACTCAATGTCTTATAATTTTGAAAGAGGTGTAGTAGCAGGCATTTCAAGTGTCGGCATTATCGGACAAGGTCTATACTATCGTCACCTATATCAACGCTTGATTAAAATCCAACAAGTAGATCCAGAAGATGATCGTATGTCTAAAAAAGAAAAAAGAAACACATGGATTACTTTCTTCGTATTATTTATCCTCATATCTTCTTGGTATTTTATTTGGATTGTTTAAAAGGAGTGAAATAAAAATGAGAAAAAAAGATCAAGGCATTCCATATTATGATGAATTGAGTAAGTTACAGATGGTATTTCATCTATCTATCGTGTGGGCTACCCCATTACTTGTCTATCCATTTAGAGAGACTTTTATGTTTGTACTAGCGACGATTCTCATAATCTTTGGGTTTATCCCCATTGTCGTCACCCTTTTTTGGAATAAAGAAAAACAGGCAGACAGTTGGTGCCGAGTTGTGGCTAAAAGACTAAGGGACTCCTCGCTAGTGTTCATTATATCTATTGTTTTTGTTGTGGTTCTTTTTAGCTTTTTTTCAATAGATATTAATTTTGTTTTTGCAGGAGTTCTCATTAGCGTTTGTTTCTTTTCCTTTGTTTATTTTCAGATTCTATATCGGAAGATGGTTCGCATTCAAAATGTCCCCTTAACATTGGATGCAAAAAAATGGCGAGAGGATCTGCCAAGAGATTCAATCTTCATGCTTATTCTAGTTGCACTTATCATTATCTTTATATATTTTGTATGATCAAGGAATTTCCTATCTAAAATTGTCATAAAAGAACCAAAATTCAATTGACAAGATCTCAAAGAGGTTATACACTAATTGAGAATGATTATTGTTATTGCATACATAGTACACATACGTATTCATTCAATTCGTTATAAAAACTCCATGACAAGGTAGGGAATACTGATGACTTTAAAGAAGACGATTTCATTTAAATGGTTACTTGGCTCGGCTGCACTTGCAGTTGCTCTGACTGGATGTGCAAGCGGTTCTTCAGATAATGATGAATCAGAACAAACAGAAACAAATGATACAGAAACAGCATCAGGAGAAACAAGCTCTGAGTATCCAATTGTGATTGAACATGCATTTGGGGAAACGACTCTTGATGAAAAACCTGAACGAGTGGCTACAATTCAATGGGGAAATCAGGATGTTGCACTAGCTCTTGATGTTGTACCTGTTGGGTTCTCTGCAGCGAATTTTGGAATTGTTGATGATCGCGGTCTACTTCCATGGACAGCTGAAAAAGTAGAAGAGCTAGGTGAATCAGATCCTAATGTGTATCAAGATACAGATGGTCTTGATTTTGAAGCGATTGCTGATTCTAATCCTGATGTTATCCTTTCAGCTTACTCTGGTATCTCTCAAGAAGATTATGATCTTTTAAGTGAAATTGCTCCTGTTGTGCCTTATCCAGTATCTCCATGGACAACAACATGGCGTGAACAGATTACATTGAATGCTGCTGGTATGGGAATGGAAGCTGAAGGTGATCAGCTTGTAGAAGATACAGAGAACCTAATAGAAGAAAAAGCTGCAGAACACCCTGAAATCGAAGGCAAAAATGTATTATGGGTAAACTTCTCGGCAAATGATCTTTCTCAATTACACCTTTACACACCTGTTGATACACGTGTTTCCTTTTTACAGGAGCTTGGTCTCGTTTTCCCTGAAGCCATTTCAGATATGATTGACGATGATACAGCTTACTCATTAAACTTAAGTGCTGAAAATGCAGATGCTCTAAACGAAGCCGATATCATTGTTGGCTATGGTGACGATGCACTCCTTGAAGCGCTACAAAACGATTCTCGTCTTGGCCAAATCGACGCTATTAAAAATGGCGCAGTTGTGTTTATTGATGGAAACTCAGATATTGGCGCAGCTGGAACACCAAACCCTCTTTCAATCGCTTATACAATCGATGAATACTTAGATTTAATTGGAGAAGCGATCGACAAGTCTGAGGAATAAAAAATTGATTAAGAATAGAACATTAAACGCGCATCTTCCAAAACAATTTTGGAAGGTGCTCATTCTTTCTTTTGTCATGCTACTAACCTGTATTATCGCATCACTTGCATTTGGTTCTAGAATTGTAACAAAGGACGAACTGTTAGCTGGTTTGTTTTTTTCTGATGTTGAATCATATGGTGCAAGTGTTGTTCGTGAGAGAATTCCACGAACTATTTTTAGTTTATTTTGTGGGGCTGCACTAGGTGTATCTGGTGCATTGATGCAAGCCGTTACGAGAAACCCCATTGCTGACCCGAGTATTCTAGGAGTGAACACTGGCGCTGCCTTATTTGTTGTTGGTGGACTTGCCTTCTTTAACATTAGTACAGCAGGTCAATACATATGGTTTGCCATTACTGGTGCAATGATTACCGCGGTATTTGTTTATGGTATCGGTTCTATGGGACGTTCTGGTCCAACGCCTCTTAAACTTGTGCTAGCTGGTGCTGCAACAAGTGCAGCTTTATCTTCCTTAGTTAGTGCAATTATGCTACCAAGGTCATATGTCATGGATCAATTTAGATTTTGGCAAGTAGGTAGTCTGGGCTCTGCTAATTGGAATGGAATTACAACATTTCTTCCTTTTCTAATCATAGGAGTCATATTGGCTATTATGACTGCGCCGGCTCTTAATGCCTTAGCACTAGGAGATGAAGTGGCGACCGGACAAGGTGTACGCACTGGTGTACTAAGACTGGTGGCAGCCTTTGCAGGAGTCATACTCTGTGGAGCTGCCACTGCACTTGCCGGTCCTATAGGTTTTATTGGTTTATTATCTACCCATTTAATGAGGCTTTTACTCGGACCAGACTTACGTTACGTGATTCCAATGTCTGCCCTATCAGGTGCTGCGATCCTGACCATATCAGATGTTAGCGGCCGATTAATTGGTAGTCCTGGAGAGCTTGAAGCAGGAGTTCTAACTGCATTTTTAGGAGCTCCAATCTTAATCTACTTAGCGACAAGAATGAAAGTGCGATCATTATGAGACAAACGACAATTGAAAACATAGCAGCAGGCAGGCGTGAACGACGTCGCCGATGGATCATTGTTAATAGCCTACTTTTAGTACTCGCTTGTATGCTTTGTATTGGCATGCTGATGATGGGTAATACAATTTATCCACCTGGTGATGTGATTCGCGTGTTAATGGGTGAATCCGTAGACGGAGCCAATTTTGCCGTAAACACAATTCGTCTACCAAGAATGCTTGCAGGTCTTTTTGCAGGAATAGCATTTGGAATTGCCGGGAACACCTTTCAAACGATGCTACGTAACCCACTTGCTAATCCTGACATACTTGGTATTACTGCAGGTTCTAGTGTAGCAGCTTTATTTTGTATCCTTATTTTACGAACAAGTAATACAACAATCTCCATAGCTGCCGTCATTGCAGCACTTGTGACAGTGGTTATTATTTATGTATTATCTAAAGGTAGATCCTTTTCAGTTGGTCGACTTATTTTGGTTGGTATTGGTGTACAAGCTATGTTAGGTGCCATGATTTCCTACCTTCTATTAATAGGTGCACAGCAAGATATTGCGACTGCATTTAGATGGCTTAGTGGCAGTTTAAATGGTTCCCAAATGAATGCTATAATACCACTTATGATTTCGGTAGTAGTCTGTGCTCCAATCGTTATGATACTCGGAAAACATCTCAGTATTCTGGAACTTGGTGAAGAGTCTGCCTCATCACTTGGATTAAATACCGATCGAACAAGGATCCTACTTATTCTAAGTTCCGTTGCCATGATCGCGATTGCGACAGCAACAACAGGACCGATTGCATTTGTCGCTTTCCTTTCTGGACCAATCGCCAAACGTTTGGTAGGAGCTGGGTATTCTAATGTAATTCCTGCTGGACTTGTAGGATTAAATCTCGTTTTAGCAGCTGATTTGATCGGACAATTTGCGTTTGAAGTCCGGTTTCCCGTTGGGATTATCACCGGAATACTCGGAGCACCTTACTTGCTCTACTTACTCATCCGCATGAATCGAAAGGGAAGTTTATAAATGAAACCAACTCATACATTTCAAACGGATCAAATCGTAGCAGGTTATGATCAAAAGACAATCCTTCATGCCATTGATGTTGTGATTCCTAGTCATAAAATCAACGTAATCATTGGAGCCAACGCCTGTGGAAAGTCAACTCTGCTTAAAACGATGGCAAGACTTATCAAACCCACAGCAGGAACCGTTTCACTTGATGGAAAATCCATCTCAAAAATTCCACCTAAACAACTGGCTCGAGTCTTAGGAATCTTGCCGCAGTCTCCAACTGTACCAGAAGGCATATCCGTTGCTGACTTAGTTGGACGAGGCCGATTCCCACACCAGTCTATACTTAGCGGGTGGACAAAAAAAGATTATGAAGCTGTTGCTGAAGCAATGGAGATCATGGATATTACACATCTTGCCAACCGTAGCATCGATGAGCTCTCTGGTGGACAAAGACAACGTGTATGGATCGCCATGGCGCTCGCGCAACAAACCGATATCCTATTCTTAGATGAACCAACAACATTTTTGGATATCACCTATCAAGTAGAGATACTGGATTTGCTTACAGACTTAAATAAAAAGCACGGAACAACAATTGTCATGGTCCTTCATGACATCAATTTAACCGCTCGTTACGCAGACCATATCTTTGCCCTACGTGAAGGAAAGCTAATCGCAGAAGGAGATCCTGCCAATGTGATCACAAGCGATCTAATTCAAGAAATTTTTGGACTTGATTGCACAGTGATTCCAGATCCCGTCTCTCATTCCCCACTCGTTGTCCCAAGAGGACGATATCATGTGAAGGATTCATAAAAATAAGCACCCTGAGAAGTTGGGGTGCTCTTTTTTTGGTTTGCACGGAGGGTGGGGGCGCCGGAATTTGGTTTTAGCCGCGAGTTTCCTGCTTTGCCCGTGGGATTCCTGCCTTACCCGCGGGATTCCTGCTTTACCCGTGGCTTCCACTCCTTTACCCGCGGGATTCCTGCCTTACCCGTGGCTTCCACTCCTTTACCCGTGGGATTCCTGCTTTACCCGTGGCTTTCCCTCCTTTACCCGCGCGATTCCTCCTTTACCCGTGAGTTTCCCTCCTTTACCCGCGCGATTCCTGCCTTACCCGTGGCTTTCCCTCCTTTACCCGCGCGATTCCTGCCTTACCCGTGAGTTTCCCTCTTTACCCGCGGGATTTCTGCTTTACCCGTGGCTTTCCCTCCTTTGCCCGTGGGATTCCTGCCTTACCCGTGGCTTCCCTCCTTTACCCGCGGGATTCCTGCTTTACCCGTGGCTTTCCCTCCTTTATCCGCGGGATTTCTGCCTTACCCGTGAGTTTCCCTCCTTTACCCGCGGGATTTCTGCTTTACCCGCGACTCCCGTTCTCTTACCCGTGAGTTTCCTACCTCACACGCGACTCCCGCTCCTTTTCCTGCTCTACACGCAATTCCACCTCTCCAAAATCCCTCTCCCCCAAAAAAAGAAACCGACCACTCATTGGTCGGTTTCTACGTTTTCTAGCTTTTTCTGATCACGTGCTGCTGGTGTGAGCATTTGAAAGTGTCTGTATAAGTTGACGAATTCGGCTTGGAGGCTACCGCCTCGTTCACCGTCTAGATTTAACTTCATTTCCGCGTCTCCGTCGAGTACTTCGACTTTAATACGGTTGGCTTGAATGTACATCACCTTTGGATGGTTAATGTGTTCACCACGCAAGGCAAGGCCACCGACTTGAATGAACTCGGCAAAAGTGGTTTTTTTGACGATTAAAAAGTCAAACATACCATCCTGCAATGACGCGTGTGGTGCAAGCTTCTCAAAACCACCTACTGAGTTGGTATTAGCAATCAAAAACATCATGATGTCGCCTTCAAAAAGCTTCCCGTCATATTCAATGCGAACGGAAGTTGGCGAAATTTGAGGTAGCTTCTCTAGTCCTTTGATATAATAGGCCAGTTGTCCAACAAGAGTCTTCAACTTAATTGGCACTTCATAAGTAAGCTCAGTCAGTGCTCCTGCTGCGGCAATATTAATAAAATATTTATCGTTCATTTTTCCAATATCGATTGGTTCAATATGATCGCCACACAACACATCACACGCTTTGGTGATATCCTTCGATATACCAAGTGCACGGGCAAAATCATTTGTTGTTCCTGCTGGAATGATGCCAAGCATCGGGCGATCATCAAGCTCCGCCAATCCGTTTACTACTTCAAAAATCGTACCATCCCCACCGGCTGCAATCACTAAATCATACCCACGTTCTGCTGCACGTCTAGCTGCACGCTTGGCACAGCCTTCTTCTGGTGTAGTAGCGTGAGCCGAGGTTTCGTATCCCGCTTTTTCAAGTCGTTCCATGACATAGGCTAAGTTCTTACGAATCTGCTCGCGTCCTGAGGTTGGATTATATATTAAACGTGCTGTTTTCATTTGGCTCTCCCACTTTGCTTCAAGGTATACCGCAATAAAATCTCTTCTTGTATTGTATCGCAAAAACCTCTAAAAACAATACTTTCTGCCTAATTCTCAAAGTGTTACAAAATTTGGTGGGAAAGTTGCCGAAAAACAGCCTAGCTTTTTTTATTGCATTGGTAGATAATAGAAAATGTAATTTAATTGTTAAGGGAGATTATGACAAGAAATGACCGCAGATTTTATTTTTAGCACCTTAAAAGACTATTTTTTATTAGCGTTACTCGCACTCATTGCTTTATCCATTCTTTTCTTTATCCTTTACTATGTAGTCTATCGAAAGCTTTTAGGTAGAGATAAAAGACTTTCCAAAAAGCAGATGCTTGTTAGCTCAATGTTTGTTGGCTATGTCATCATGGTAATTGGCGTTACGATTATTGATAGGGGAGCACATTTCAATAGTCAAACGGATTTCAGTCTCTTTAATTCTTACCGCGAAGCATGGAATAACTTTGGGATTCCAGATTGGCAGTTTATCATCTTAAATATTGTGATGTTTGTTCCATTTGGAATACTTTTTCCACTCCTACATTCACGGTTTCAAAAAGCGGTGTGGACTATCGGATCAGGCCTTCTCTTTACCCTTTCGATCGAACTCTTTCAGTTGATTACAGGTTTAGGAATATTTGAAGTCGATGACCTCTTTAACAATCTGCTTGGTGCTATTCTTGGATACGGAATTGTTATGGGTATTCTAAAAATCCGAAAGAAGAAATTCAAACGAGCTGTTGCTTATTTCTCGCCGTTGTTTCTGGTTTTGATTCTTTTCGGTGGCATGTTTGCTTATTATCATTTAAAGGAATTTGGAAACCTTTCTCTAGCTGCAAGTACAAAAGTAGATATGAATGAAACCACCGTCATTCTTGATGTTGTTCTCGATGACATGGATTCAACAGTTCCTATATACAAGGTGAATAGCTACTCTCATACAGAAGCGAAAGAATTTGTTGAAGCGTTTTTTAAAAATATTGATATAGGTACTGAGGAATTGGAAGAGGACCTCTATCTTGATACCGGTTTTTACACAACTAGGGTAGATCCAACGTTTAGAGTATCTTTTGAATTTTTTGATGGTAGATATGACTATCTTGATTTCTCATCACTTGATGGCATTGATCTAAAAGATACAGATGAGAAAAACCTACTAAATAAGTTAACAAACTTTGGTATAAACATCCCCACTCACTCCCAGTTTCAACAAACTGAAACAGGCAGCTACGAGTGGACTATCCGTAACGACCTAGAAAACGATCAGTTATTAGAAGGTTATATTTCTGTTAACTATTATGCAGACGATAGCATCAAGAATATATCCAACCAAGCTCATTACCTACGACAAAGTAAAAGACGTTCAAATAAAAAGTGAACAGGAAGCTTTTAACGAGCTATTTGATGGAAAATTCCAATCTTATTCTCAAAAGATAAACAAGATTACGATTCATGCTGTTGAACTCAACTATCACCTAGATTCGAAAGGCTTCTACAGCCTGTATATGATTTTCATAGTACGGTTGATGGACATGAGACCCTCATTCAAATACCAGGCACTCTAAGTTAGTGCCAAATTCCTTTCCATAGGAATTTGGCTTTTTTATGTTAAACAATTGCTTGCAAAAAATAGTTTGCAACCAGGGCACACATTGAGATCAGTACAATCCTGTTATATTTACCTTCCTCTCCTCTAAATCCTGCCACAACAGCTAAAATTAGAAGGACTTCGAATACCACGTTCATCAGGATCATGAACCATGGATTTGGAGCATGAGCTTGATTGAGGGTTAATGAACTGATCAAACTCGCAACAAAAAAGAGCAGAGCGACACTTCCTAAGATCATCACGATGACCTTTGAACAATTCATATAAAACATCCCTCCTCTTTCATTCATACCCTACTATGAAAAAAGATAAGCACAAAAGCAGTGCAAATCAAAATCCCATATCATTTGACATTAAGTATTCGTTTCGATAATCTATCACTACTTTACTTTTTTGAAAGCGCTAACACTAATACGCACATAAGAAGGAGAGGAGCTTGTGATGAGATCGTTCCCAATTACACTGTTGATTTTTAGTAGTATACCGCTGATCGTTGTTGTTGTGCGAATGCAAACACGGAGAAAACACTTACGTGGATAACTGGTTCCGATTCATCTCCAGATGCCCCTGATGAAGAAATGAGCACCTATGTTCAACAGAATGTTCGCGATATTGAAGAAGAGTATGGCATGCCAATGCAACATAGCATTCATACCTCGAATATTGATGAGGCTATGGCACGGTTGCAAGAGCAAGCTGTGCGTAATCAGGCTCCTGATTTTGCTTTGATTGATGGATATGCCATTGAGCGTTTTCAAGATCATTTACAACCTTTAAACGAATTGATGGATGAAAACGGTATGGATTTAGATGACTTTTTACCTTTTGCCCAAGATGTGATGGTTGGGGATGATGGAAATGTATATGGTCTGTATTTAAGTACAGACATTCGCTATGTTTTTTATGATACAAGATACGTGCCTGAACCTCCAGAATCCTGGGACGAGGCGATGCAGATCTCAGAAGATCTAGTTAATCAAGGCTATGAAGGTCTGGTCCTTCCTCTGGGTGTAGGTGAAGGTACATCCGTTACGAGTCTTTGGCCGCTGTTTTGGGGACAAGGCGGTGAGCTAGTTGATGAAAATGGACAACCTGCATTTTACAATAACGAAAATCGCGAATACATGTTAAATGTGTTTAACGCCATTCATGATGGAGTTGAAACAGGCGCCATTTCTAAAAGGATGGCCATTAACGGTGAAGAGAATGATGGTAATGCCGAAATTTCAACAGGCTTAGTAAAAATGCTTTATCCAGGTAGTTGGCAAATCAATACGTTTCAAGACATTCTCGGCGATGACTTTGAGCATTGGGATGTTGCATCCTTACCTATGCTTGAGGGTGGAGATGGAACCTCAACTGTAGGTGGCTTGGGCATTTGGCATTTTCACAGATGATCCTGATAAGCAGCAAGCGGCATTTGATTTTCTACAGCGCACGTATGTTGGGGAAGAAGGTATGGCACGATTTATAACAAGAGATGGATCCATGCCTGTTCGCTCATCTGTCTATGATTCGCCTGAGTTTGAACCGATACCATTTATTGATGAATTTCTTACGATTCTTGAAGAAGAAGGTCGACCACGTCCAGCTGCCTTAACTTATAATTCAATTTCTGTGCAGTTACAAATCGCGATTTCACAAGTTGTATCAGGAAGCAAAACTCCTGAACAGGCACTTGAGGATGCTTGGGAAATTGCTACGTTTGGAATGGAGGATGTTGAATGAAAACAGAGCATAAGATTCAATCACCTATTAAACCAACAAAAACGTCCTTTGCTGATACGCCATTTCCATGGTTGATCCCACTCAGTCTACTACTTCTAGCCGTATTCTTATACCCGATTTTTGAGATTATACGAATGAGCTTTACTGATATGAATCTTGTTGATACAGAGTTCACCTATACACTCGAATCCTATGTACGTTTATTCACGCTACCAGGGTTCTGGCCAATGCTTGGCACAACTAGCTTTTTTGTATTCTTTAGTGTGATTTTTCAATTATTCTGTGGTTTTGTTGTTGCTCTTTTGATTGTCCGTGGAGAGAACTTAAAGCTTAGAGGTACAATTATTGTCAGAACCTCTGTTTTAGTTGCATGGGCTATTCCTGGAGTTGTGATTGGGATTATTTTTGAAATGCTTTATACAGAAACTCAGGCAGGTATCTTAAATTATTTCCTTTCAATGGTTGGTTTAGGTCCAATTACGTTTTTATCCGATCCGACCATGGCTCTTCTATCAGTTACGCTTGCAAATATCTGGCGTGGAACGGCATTTAGTATGATTTTAATGTACGCAGGATTGCAAACGGTTTCTAAGGATGTTTTGGAAGCTGCTACCATTGATGGTGCTGGAGCCTTTCAACGTCTGCGGAATGTCATTTTACCTGCAATTGCACCCATTGTGTTAATCAATCTCATTATCATTTCCATTGATACTTTTAACACATTTGATATGGTGATGGCCTTAACACAAGGTGGTCCAGGGAACAGCACAGAAGTGATTGCGTTAAGTATCTACACCTCTATCTTCCAAGAGTTTAATTTAGGTGTGGGCGCAGCAACCTCGGTCATTTTGTTAGCTATTAATGTACTGATGACACTTGTTTACTTATTTGTGCTTGGGAAAGGTAGGGATGAAGCATGATGTCAAAATCAAAAAATCGTGGGCTTACCATCGCCCTATATACGAGTTATTTCTTGATTGTTGTTGTGTTTTTATTCCCGCTTTTTTGGGTCGCTTCTGTGTCTTTAAAAACACAAACTGAGTTATTTGAGGTTCCTCCATCCATCTGGCCATCAAGCTGGCAATTTGAAAATTATTTACATGTTCTGCAAACCACACCGGTTCTCACCTACTTATGGAATTCACTCAGGCTTGTGGTATTAACCGTGTTGGTTAGCTTGTGTATTGCATTGCCTGCAGCCTTTGCTTTGTCTCGCTTTAAGTTGAGAGGGAAAAATGCGTTTCTACTAGTGATCCTCATGACTCAGATGATCTCCGCGGTGGTTATCTCCATTCCACTGTATCGGTTATTTGCTAGTTGGAACCTTTTAAACAACTTCCTTTTGATTTTAGCGATTTACGTAGCTGTGGTTCTGCCAATTGCCACATGGTTTATGAAAAACTATTTTGACACATTACCAGAGCAAATGGATGAAGCTGCAATCATAGATGGCTGCAATCGTTGGCAACTACTCACAAAAATTTTGCTACCCGTTGCACGGCCGGGGATTATATCTGTCGTCATTTTAGTAGCTGTTCAGAGCTGGTCACAGTTTGTTATCCCATTCATTCTAATTGATGATGCGGCGCTTTATCCCGTATCAGTTGGAGTAGTAAATCTACAATCAACGCAAGCACAAATCACAACCCACTATCTAGCAGCCGGCAGCATTATGTCAATCGTTCCGGTTATCATCTTGTTTTTGTTGCTGCAGAAGTACATTGTTGGCGCCTTAACTTCTGGTGCCGTAAAAGGATAATCTCTAAAAAGGAGCTGACCCAATGGGCCAGCTCTTTCGTGTTATCGCTTATTAATTTCTTCCATTAAGAACTTATTCACCAATTGTGGATTGGCTTTTCCTTTGGTCGCTTTCATGATCTGACCAACGAGGAAGCCGATTGCACGGTCTTTGCCGTTTTTGTAATCAATGATGGATTGTTCGTTTTGGTCGAGAACGTCCACAACCATTTTGCGAATTTCACCTTCATCGGAAATTTGAACAAGGCCTTTATCTTGTACAATTTTCTCTGCGTCGCTGCCGTTTTCAATGAGTTCCTTAAATACTTTTTTGGCGATTTTAGAAGAGATCGTTCCTTTTTCGATCAGTGTGATCATACCAGCTAGTGACTTCGGTGTAATCGCTGTTTCGTCCAGGTCCTTCTGCTCAGCATTCAAGTACTCGGACACTCCGCCCATTAACCAGTTAGACACAAGCTTTGAATCTGCACCAAGTTCAATTGTCGCTTCAAAGAAATCAGACATTTCTTTTGTTAATGTCAGAACCATGGCATCGTATACAGGTAAGCCTAATTCTTGAACATAACGCTGCTTTCTCGCGTCTGGAAGCTCAGGGATTTCTGCACGAATGCGGTCCTTCCACTCATTATCAATGTGAAGAGCTGTTAAGTCAGGCTCTGGGAAGTAACGGTAATCATCCGATCCTTCTTTGATACGCATCAGGATTGTTTTCCCACCAGCTTCATCAAAGCGACGTGTTTCTTGTTCGATGATGCCGCCAGAAAGCAATACTTGCTCTTGACGCTTCTCCTCATATTCAAGACCTTTGCGCACAAAGTTAAACGAATTCAGGTTCTTCAGCTCTGCTTTTGTACCGAACTTCTCTTGTCCAATTGGACGAAGCGAAATGTTCGCGTCACAACGCAGGGAACCTTCTTCCATTTTACAATCAGACACGCCAGTGTATTGAATAATCGCTTTTAGCTTTTCAAGATACGCATACGCCTCTGCCGGGGTACGGATATCTGGCTCAGATACGATCTCAACTAATGGTGTTCCTTGACGGTTATAATCGACAAGTGAATAGCCGCCAGCCGAGTGCGTCAGTTTACCAAGCGTCCTCTTCCAGGTGAAGTCGCGTAATACCTATACGCTTTTTGTAGCCATCTACTTCAATCTCAATCCATCCATGCTCGCCAATTGGCTTATCAAACTGAGAGATCTGATATGCTTTTGGATTATCCGGATAAAAGTAGTTTTTACGGTCAAACTTCGTGTCAGTTGCAACTTCACAGTTTAGGGCCATAGACGCCTTCATCGCAAATTCAACTGCTTTTTTATTCAATACCGGCAATACTCCAGGATAACCAAGGTCAATAACACTTGTATTGGCGTTCGGCTCTGCTCCAAAGTGGTTTGGGCTAGCAGAGAAGATCTTAGAGTCGGTTTTTAATTCTACGTGTACTTCTAATCCAATTACCGTTTCAAAATTCGTCATGTTCACTGACCCCCTTTACAACGATGGCTTAGCATCGGCAAAATCCGTTGCCTGCTCATAGGCATGGGCTACACGATACACAGTCTTCTCGTCAAAATGCTTTCCAATAATCTGCAGACCAAGTGGAAGTCCATCTTGGAAACCACACGGTACACTGATTGCTGGTACACCAGCAAGGTTTACTGGAATGGTTAATATATCATTCGCGTACATCGTTAATGGATCATCTGTCTTTTCACCAATTTTGAAAGTTGGTGTAGGCGTGGTTGGTCCAACAATCACATCATAGTTCTCAAATACGTCTTCAAAATCTTTTTTGATTAACGTACGAACTTGCTGTGCCTTTTTGTAATATGCATCATAGTAACCAGAGCTTAGTGCAAATGTACCAAGCATAATACGGCGTTTTACTTCGTTACCGAAGCCTTCTGCACGAGTCTGCTTGTACATTTCAAGCAGGTTATCTGCATTGTCCGTACGATAGCCATAACGTACCCCGTCAAAACGCGATAAGTTAGCTGAAGCCTCAGAAGATGAGATTAGATAGTACGTTGCAAGTGCATATTTTGAATGCGGTAGGGATACTTCATCCCATGTTGCACCTTGTGCTTCTAGAACCTTTAAGGCATCAAGAACGGACTGCTTCACTTCAGGTTGAACACCTTCTGCAAGGTATTCCTTAGGTACTGCAATCTTAAGCCCCTTCACATCTCCTGTTAAACCAGATAGGAAGTCAGGAACATCAACTTGTGCAGATGTTGAATCCATTGGGTCTACACCTGAAATAGATTGAAGCAAGTAAGCATTATCTTCAACACGGCGTGTAACCGGACCAATTTGATCAAGAGAAGATGCAAATGCTACTAGACCGAAACGCGATACGCGACCATATGTAGGCTTAAGTCCAACTACCCCACAGTAAGCTGCTGGCTGACGAATCGAGCCACCTGTATCAGATCCAAGAGAGAAAAGCACCTCTCCAGCCGCTACAGCTGCTGCAGAACCACCACTTGATCCACCTGGAACATAGTCAAGATTCCAAGGGTTTTTTGTTTTTGCCAAAGCTGCATTCTCAGTTGAAGAACCCATTGCAAATTCATCCATATTTAACTTACCGATTGTGACAGCTTGTGCATTACGCAGCTTTTGTACAACCGTTGCATCATAAATAGGGTTGAAATTTTCTAAAATACGGCTTGAGCACGTGGTTCTCAGATCCTTTGTAACGATATTATCCTTTACACCAATTGGCATACCGAATAATGATCCCTCAGGCGCCACTTCGTCCAAGCTCTTTTGCATAGGCACGAGCCTTCTCTTCATCAAGTGTCAGGAAAGATTGAACCTTACCATCCACTTCTGCAATACGCTTGTAGGATTCATCTACAAGATCTGTAACCTTTATTTCTTTCTGTTTAAGCTTCGAGTGAAGCTCTTTAATTGAATGGTCGAATAAAGACATGATTTCGGATCCTCCCTGCTATTCCATTATAGACGGCACTCGCACTTGACCATCCTCATGGTCAGGAGCGTTTTTCAAGACTTCCTCTACTGGTAACCCACGTCCGGCTTGTCCTCGCGCAGAACATTTGTCATGTTCAACACATGTGTAGTTGGTTCCACACCTTCTGTATCTAATTCATTTAACTGCTCCGCAAATGAAATAATATCATCCAGTTGCTTTGTGAACATTTGAGCTTCCTCTTCCGTAATTGCAAGACGCGCCAAATTTGCCACGTGTTTCACTTGATCTGTTGAGATTCGAGACATCTCATTACACCTCCAAAATCGCATGTTGACAATACTTTAAACTATACCAAATTAAAGGCGGGCAAGCAACAAAGGGATCAGATAAAAAATGGTGGATGAATGAGATCGAACCCTTGATCTATAAGGATTTTTAAAGAGTTATGGATAAATACTTTATTTCTGTGACGTGGTGATGTAACTTAGTACACTCTTTACGTACAATACATATGTATTCCAATACCTAGATCAGTTGACAATTGTTGAAACCCCTGTAACATATGATATACAAGAAATGGACCTGAGGAGGATAAGATGCAGATGGTAAGCATCCGAGATATCGCAAAAAAGGCGGGCGTCTCCGTGACGTCCGTCTCATATGCGCTTAATGGTAATCCGAAAGTTTCCAAAAAGACAACAGAGCACATTAAACAAATTGCAAATGAATTGAATTATCGTCCGAATGCGGCAGCACGAACACTAAAGACACGACTCACAAAAAAAATAGGTATCTTTATCCGCGAGGACCGGGGGATTTTTTTTGGTGATATTCTTTCAGGTGTCATTGAAATTTGTTCAAAGATTGGCTATGACGCTGTGGTTTGTACTGGTGAAAATGCATTAGATTCACTTGATAATGGCTCAGTAGATGGCGGTCTTATCATGGATAACCGCATTACAACTGAAGAAATTATGCGGTTAGCGGATGCTGGTAGGAAGCTTGTTGTGCTAGATCGTACCTTTTATCATAAACACGTTCGCCAGGTTCTGTTAGACAATGAAAATGGTGTAAGGCAAATGGTTAGTCATCTCATTACGTTACCTTCTAAAAAAACATACATAGTTTCAGGTAGCGCCAAAAACTTCGATAGTCAGGAACGAGTGAAAAGTGCACGTAAGGCTTTTGCTGAACTTGCCCCTCAACACCCGATCGAAGTTCTCGACGGAATGTTTAATTTAAACGGTGGCTTAGATGCTGCAAAAAAAATTGAGAAGGATTGGTCAGAGAGTCCAATCTCAGTCTTTGCCCTCTCGGATAGTACGGCTGTTGGAATGCAACAGTATTTTCAACAAAACAACTATTACATTGGAAAAGATATCCTCCTTTCTGGCTTTGATAATAGTCTATTGAGTCAATATGTTACTCCTTCCTTAACCACCGTTGACTATTCGACAAAACGTTGGGGTGAGGAAGCAGCAAAGGTTTTACTTCAGCTAATCTCCGGTGAAGAAGCGCATCATAAACTGATTCCAACAACATTAAAAACTAGGACCTCAACTACGGGATAAAGCTCGTACATGAGGTCTTTTTATTTTTCTCTTGCTTTTGAATTCTGTATAGACTTATACTGTAATCAATCAAACAGGTGAAACGTTTAAACTAATATTAAACAATATAAATCCCTTATTATTATATTTTTTTACCTAAAAGGTGAAACGTTTCACTAATTATTTATTTAAGAGGTGTCCTATGGAGAGACAGAAAGTAAAGCAACTTTTGTCAGAAATGACGATCGAAGAAAAAGTAGGTCAGCTCACTCAATTTGCTGGTTTGTTTTATTCCACGCAAACAAATGATGTTCCTGTTACCGGACCTGTAGACTTCCCAGTGAATGATGAAATCATTGAGACCAGTGGCTCAGTTCTTGGAATTGCTGGTGCAAAAAAGCTAATTGACATTCAAAAAACTTATCTTGAAAAAAGCAGACTTAACATTCCACTTCTTTTTATGGCAGATGTCATTAATGGTTTTGAAACCATTTTCCCTATTCCACTTGGTCTTGGTGCAACCTGGGAACCTAGTTTAATCGAAGAATTGCAAGCGGTTTCAGCTAAAGAAGCAACAAGTGCTGGTCTTCATGTTAGTTTTGCGCCAATGGCTGACCTAGTTCGCGACCCACGTTGGGGCAGAGTGATGGAATCAACAGGTGAGGACCCCTATTTGAATGGGCTATTTGCAGAAGCAACCGTTCGTGGCTTACAAGGAGAAGACTTAACTCAAAACAGCGAACATCTTGCGGCTTGTGTAAAACATTTTGCTGCATACGGTGCTGCTGAAGGTGGTCGTGATTACAATACTGTTGATGTATCAGAGCGTGAGCTGAGAGAAATGCATATGCCAGCATACAAAGCCGCACTTGAAGCCGGTGTAAAACTTGTCATGACTGCATTTAATACCGTCCATTCTGTCCCTGCTACTGGAAACCAAGCTTTATTACGTGGAATGCTGAGAGAAGAGTATGGCTTTGAAGGGCTTGTAATCTCTGACTTTGGAGCTGTACAAGAGCTAATCCCCCATGGAGTTGCTGAAGATGAAACCGAAGCTTCCAAAAAAGCTCTTCTGGCAGGTGTTGATATTGATATGATGAGTTTATGTTACTCGCATTCACTTACCCAGTTGATTAAAGAAAAAAAGCTAGACGAATCCCTGCTTAACGAAGCAGTTGAACGTGTGCTTCATTTAAAAAACGATCTTGGTTTGTTTGAAGATCCGTATCGTGGAACAAGTGAAAAAAGAGAAAAAAGTACATTAGGTCATGCCTCTCACAAAGAATTAGCAAGAACAGTCGCAGAAAAAAGTTCTGTGCTCTTAAAAAATAATGATATTCTGCCGCTTACTAAAGAAACAACGATTGCCCTAGTTGGCCCTTACGCAGATAATAATGACCTGCTTGGAGAGTGGTCTATCTTTGGGAACATGGATGAAACGGCTACATTAAAGGACAAGTTGCAAGAGGCTTTCCCTACTCTTACCTTTGCAAAAGGATCTGATCTTTATGAACGGAATCAAGATTTGCTAGAAGAAGCGATCCATTCGGCAACTCATGCTGATGTCGTTGTCCTTGCATTAGGAGAGGGGCGAGATCGCAGTGGAGAAGGCCGGAGTCGGTCATCTATCACACTATCACCCTCTCAAATAGAGTTAGCAAAAAAAATCAGCGAGTTAGGAAAACCAGTGGTTGTCACTTTATTCAATGCACGTCCTATTGATCTTACAGAATTAGAACCTTATGTTGATGCCATTTTGGAATGCTGGCATCCGGGATCAGAAGGGGCTTCAGCCATTGTCAATCTATTAATTGGTGATGCCAATCCAAGTGGCAAGCTAACGATGTCTTTCCCTAGAGCTACCGGACAGATACCCGTTTACTACAATGCCTATAATACAGGCAGGCCATTACCAGCAGGAAGTGAAGAACGATTTTTCTCACGTTATATCGACATTCCGAATGAACCCCTTTATCCATTTGGTTATGGATTAAGTTACGCTTCTTTTGAGTACAGTGAAGCCCGCTCAAATGGGGACAAATTCGATAGAAAACAAACGTTACAAGTAGAAATTGATGTCACCAACACCTGTAATGTAGAAGGTGAAGAGATTGTTCAACTCTATATCCAAGACCCAGTTGCAGAAGTGACTCGTCCTGTGAAGGAACTAAAAGGATTTAAAAAAATCACATTAGCACCAAATGAGACAAAAACCGTTTCGTTTGAAATAAGTGAACCGATGCTAAGGTATCATCATAGTGACTTATCCTATTCAAGTGATCCAGGAACATTTTATGTATTTATAAACGGTAGCAGTAATTGTACGGATACAAACAAACTTACTATTACACTTACAGAAGCATAACAAAAAAGGGGGCAGGAAAAGTGAAGACGAAAATAGCTCTTACAACAGCTCTTGTATTAACCGTTCTTGGAGGATGCTCAAACGAAAATGAAAATGAGATCACACTTGATGTTTGGGCGATCGGGTGGGAAGCAGAACAGTTAGTAAATGAAGGCTACATTCTAGCATTTGAAGAAGAGAACCCTGGAGTAAAGGTTAATCTTCAAGCTATTCCTTGGGACAATATCTACGATAATCTATTAACTGCGGTTGCTTCAGGAAGTGGACCAGATGTTGTTCAGGTTGGATCTTCCTACATGGCTGACTTTTCAAGTACAGGATCGTTTCTTCCACTAGATGATTATGTCGATGAGTATCCTAATCTTGATCCTTCACACTTTTTTGATGGTGCTGTTGATTCAGCTGTTTATAATGGAGAGTTAATGGCTGTACCTTGGTATGTAGAAACTCGTGTTCTTTTTTACCGGACAGACTTGCTTGCTGAGGTTGGCTATCCAGATGGTCCAGATACATGGGAAGAGCTCTATGATGCTGCCAAAGCACTCTATAATCGGGGAGACGGCTTATATGGGATGACTTTACCTGAGAATGATGATACTATCCCCTACATTTTCGCATGGCAAAATGGGGTAGAGTTTGAAACAGAGGACAAAGGTGTAGATTTCTCTGATCCAGCATTTATTGAATCAGTTGAGTATTATACTCGTTTCTTTAAAGAAGATCTTGCTCCTCTTGGATTAGGTTTAGACCCTATGCAATCCTTTGTTGATGGAATTCAACCTATGTTCTTTGAGCCACCATTCCGCTATCAGCAATTGATTGATAACTACCCTGATTTTGATGAGTGGGACACAAAAATGATGCCAGGAAAAGAAAATAACGACTCTGTTATTGGTGGTTCAAACATGGCTGTTTTTGAATGGACGGAACACCCTGACGAAGCCGTTTCCTTTCTCTCTTATTTGACAGACCGGCAAACACAAATTGATTACTTTAAGGATGTAAAAGTCCTGCCTCCTAGAATAGACGCTTGGGAGGATCCAGCTTTGCAGGAAGATGAGAGACTTTACAGATATTATGAGCAGCTTCAGCACTCCAGAGCACAGCCCCAGGTTTTAAACTGGAATCGTATCAATGACGAATGGAAACGCTCAGAGCAGCGAATAACCAGAGCTTGGTTATTCAGTTGAAGAGGAGATTAACGATTTCCGTTCTCGTATTGAACCTATGATTGTTACCGATGATGAATAAAAGGGGGTAGCCAAAATGGACATGGCTCGCAAAAAAGGATTCAAACCAAATCAGTCGATAAAAAGGCCGTTCAAGCCGGAGCCTTATTACTTTATCACACCAGCTATCGTGTTACTTATTGTGTTTGCTGTCTTACCAATTTTCATAGCACTTGTCATTAGCTTCACTGACATGGACTTACGCGGAATTTCAAACTGGTCAAACATCACATTCGTTGGCTTAGAAAACTACCGTGTGTTACTGTCTGATCCTATTTTTTGGACGTCGCTTTACAATACTTTTTTCTATGTTGTTATTGGTGTACCTTTAGTCATTCTTAGCTCACTAGGAGCTGCGTTACTCTTAAGCTATGGATCAAATAAACTCTTTCAATTCTTCAGAGTTATTTATTATATGCCTGCGATTACAAATATCGTTGCAATCGCTGTTATATGGGGATTCTTATACAATGTTTCGTACGGTTTATTTAACCAAATTTTAGGTTTTATTAACGCAGGACCTATTCCATGGTTAGAGGATCCAACGATTGCTAAGCTGTCTCTCATCCTCCTGGCTGTGTGGAAAGGGATTGGGATTAACATGCTCATCTATTTGGCTGCTTTACAGTCCATTCCAAAGGATTATTACGAAGCAGCAACAATCGATGGGGCAAGTCGCACCCAGCAGTTCTTTAAAATTACTTTCCCACTTCTAGGATTTGCGACGTTTTTTATCACAGTAACAACGCTAATTGGTTGGTTACAATTTTTTGAGGAACCATTTGTCATGACACAAGGCGGTCCATTAGATGGCACCATTTCAATCGCCCTGTTCATCTACCAAACTGGTTTTAGCTACAGTAACTTTGGCTATGCTGCCGCCGCTTCATTTGTTCTTTTTATCATCATCATTATCGCGACGCTTATCCAATTTAAGCTACGTAGAAAACAAGAGGATATTTAAGGAGGTATTATCGTGGCTGTCAAACACCGTTCTAAAACAGAGGTAGGACTTGTAACCGCTTTACTGTTTCTTGTAGGATTTATCCTATCCATTCCTTTTTTGTGGATGCTGCTGTCAGCGTTTAAACCAAACACTGAATTGATTCAAATTCCAGTTCGTATACTCCCACAAACATGGACACTAGAAAACTTCACTCGACTATTTACTGAAATGAACTTTGGTATTTATTTACGAAACACACTTATTCTCGTTGGGTGCTCCTTAATAGGATTGTTCTTTAACGCCATGGCTGGATATAGCTTTGCGAAATTTGATTTTAAGGGCAATCGACCATTATTCTTTTTAGTTCTAGCTACAATGATGATTCCTGGACAGGTAACCATGATCCCGGTATACCTGATCTTAAATCAGTTTGGCTTAACGAACACGATGACAGGTATTGTCTTACCAGGTCTTATCGCGGCATTTAGTATCTTTTTGTTTAAACAATTTATGTCTACCATTCCTGACGCCCTACTAGAAGCAGCAAGGTTAGATGGTGCTGGAGAATTTTATATCTTCTTTAAACTAGTTTTACCAATGGCTAAACCGATCTTAGCCGTGCAAGGAATTTTGGCTTTTATCGGAGCATGGAATAGCTTCCTATGGCCACTTATCGTCGCGAACTCACAAGACTTATACACACTCTCTGTTGGACTGGCCCTACTACAAGGACAAGCAGGCGAGAATTACGCTCTGCAAATGGCCGGATCCGCTGTTATGGTTGTACCAATTCTGATTGTCTTTGCGATTTTCCAAAAGTATATTGTCGACGGGTTTACAATGTCAGGAATTAAATAATGAATTGAAGATTTCAGAGGAGCCAAATTGATCTTTGTCAATTTGGTTTTTTTGATGGGACTGAGAGGAGAAAAGGGGAACGATTCCAGGATACATCGGTTAGATTCGGGGCGCTATCGTTTTGATTTGGAGATCTATCGTTTCAATTGTCTCTCTATCGTTTTGATTTGGAGATCTATCGTTTCACTTTGTCTCTCTATCGTTTTGATTCAGGGGTCTATCGTTTCACTTTGTCCTCCATCGTTTTGATTCGGGGGTCTATCGTTTCACTTTGTCCTCTATCGTTTTGATTCAGGGGGGTATCGTTTCACTTTGTCCTCTATCGTTTTGATTCGGAGGTCTATCGTTTCACTTTGTCCTCTATCGTTTTGATTCGGAGGTCTATCGTTTCACTTTGTCCTCCATCGCTTCAATCCACTCTCCATTGCCCCACTTTCATGCTCCATCGCTCCAATCCACGTCCCATTGCTCCACTTTCATGCTCCATGGCTCCAATCCACGTCCCATTGCTCCGCTTTCATGTTCCATCGCTCCAATCCACGTCCCATTGCTCCACTTTCATGCTCCATCGCTCCAATCCACGTCCCATTGCTCCACTCTCATGCTCCATCGCTCCAATCCACATCCCATTGCTCCACTTTCATGCTCCATCGCTCCAATCCATCGCTCCAACCGCTCCACCCCCCCAACCAAAAACCCCGCCCACCTTCCCAGGCAGACGGGGTTCTTCTCATATAGTTCTCTTATCTCGATCCCTTTAGATACGCGGAGCCGAGGGCTTTTGGTCCTTCTGAGCGTCCGACAAATCCTGCTAGGGCGAGGATTGTTAAGACGTATGGTGCAATTAACAAGAAGACAGATGGCACACTTGAGAGCATTGGAATCTGCGCTCCGGTTATGCTGAGTGCTTGGGCAAAGCCGAAGAAAAGTGCGGCTCCCATTGCACCAAGCGGATGCCATTTTCCAAAGATTAATGCGGCTAGTGCCATAAATCCTTGGCCGGCGATGGTTGTACCAGAGAAGTTTCCTGTAACGGTGACAGCCAGTGCTGCTCCTCCGAGTCCACCAAACGCACCACTGAGCATCACACCAATATAGCGCATACGTGTAACGTTAATTCCCATTGTATCAGCTGCCTGCGGGTGCTCACCAACGGAACGGATACGTAAACCGAATGGGGTAAAATAAATCACAAAGTACACAACGATCGCAAGACCAATCGCGATAAATGAAGTGATATACGTATTGGAAAAGAACAAAGGTCCGATAAAAGGAATGTCGCTTAAGACCGGTACATCAAAACGGAAGAAACGGTTTTGGATGTAATCGGTTTGACCTTTATCATAAATTAATTTGATTAAGAACACACATAGACCAACTGCTAAAAGGTTCAGGGCTACACCACTTACTACTTGATCAGCACGAAAATGGATAGACGCAACGGCATGTGTGAGGGAGAATAAGGCTCCTATCACAATCGCTGCGAGTAAACCTAGCCAAGTTGAAGCTGGTCCCATGCCTGCAGATTCAAGAGTCAGTGTTGTGACAATGGCTGAGAAGGCACCGACAACCATAAGTCCTTCTAGTCCAATGTTAATGACACCAGAACGTTCACTAAACAGTCCGCCAAGTGCGGTAAGCATAAGGGGAGCTGCAGCATAGATCGCAGCAGGAACAACAAGAGCTAAAATCGCCATAATACTCATTATTGATTCCCCTCCTTCTTTTTCTGAATTCGTAATAAGACCCATCTAATAATGTAGCTTGATGCAACAAAAAAGATGATTAGGGCAATCACAATATCGATTAGTTCCATTGGCACACCAGCTTGAGACTGCATAGTGGTTGCTCCTGATTTTAAGCCACCAAATAGGAACGCTGATAAGAAGATACCTAGTGATGAATTTGCACCTAAAAGAGCAACGGCAATTCCATCAAATCCGATATTGGTGAAACCTGTTAAGATCGACATATATCCATACATTCCTAGTCCTTGCATAGCTCCTGCTAGCCCGGCAAATGAACCAGAGATTAACATTGTAACGATCACATTACGGCCAACACTCATTCCCGCATAACGAGATGCATGTTGGTTAAAACCAACTGAACGAAGCTCGTATCCAAGTGATGTTTTCCATAAAAGGAACCACATAAATAGACACGCAAGAATCGCGACAATAATGCCGTAGTGAAGTCGTGAAAAATCGGTTATTGATTCTAGAAAATCAGACTGTAAGGAAGCGGTCGGCTGAATACTTTCCGTCCGTTCGCCTGGAACAATTAAATACGCACGAATAATCGAGTTCACAACATGATAACCAACGTAATTCATCATGATACAAACAATGACTTCATTTACATGAAACTTTGCTTTTAAAAGTCCGGGTACAAACGCCCATAATGCTCCAGCTGCTGCCCCTGCCAAAATCGCAAGTGGCAAATGTACGATCATTGGCGCTTCTACAACGATCCCAACGTATACGGCCGCAAGCCAGCCAACTAAAACCTGTCCTTCTACACCGATGTTTAACAAACCAGCACGGTATGCAAACGCTACGGCTAGACCAGACAGAATTAACGGAGTCATCGCACGAACGGTTTCTCCAATGTAAAATGACTCACTAAAAATCCCATTAAATAACGCACTATATCCACCAATCGGATCATAACCGCTGACAAGCATAATAATGCCGCCAACAAACATGCCTAGAAAAATGGCGATGAGTGGGATGGCCACATTAAACAAGCGACCACGGCTCATGAAAAACGACTTCATTCTGTTTCACCTGCTTTCGCTTTTCCGCCAGCCATAAGTAGTCCTAACTGTTGCTCATTGGTTTCGTGAGCATTGACAATATCCACGATTTCACCATCATAGATTACAGCAATTCGGTCACTGACATTTAGAACTTCATCTAATTCAAGAGACATAAGTAAAACCGCACGTCCTTTGTCTCGTTCTTTAATTAGTCGTTTGTGAATCGTTTCAATTGCCCCTACATCCAAACCACGTGTTGGCTGAGCTGCAATCAAAAGATCAGGAGAACGGTCGACTTCCCGGGCAATAATAGCCTTCTGCTGGTTTCCACCAGAAAGCGCTGAGTTGGAGTATGTGCACTAGGTGTACGCACATCGTAGTCTTGGATTAACTCCTGAGCTTTTTCATATAAGGCTTTATAATTCATAATTAAGTATTTTGATAAAGGTTTTTTATAATAGGTTTGAAGGGCGATATTTTCACCAACTGTAAAATCTAACACTAATCCTAACTTGTGACGATCCTCGGGAATATGCCCAACTCCAGCTTCTGTCACTTTTCGAGGTGATAATCCGTTAATTTTTTTACCATTTAGTTCAATCGTTCCTGAATGAACCTTTTTTAATCCAGTAATCGCTTCAATCAGCTCTGACTGACCATTTCCTTCAACCCCAGCCAGTCCAACAATTTCACCAGCACGGATATTTAAGCTAAGTGACTTCACCATCTCAATACCACGGCTGTCTTTTACAGTTAAGTCCGAGACATTAAGTACGGTTTCTTTAGGGGACGCTAGTTCTTTCTCCACACTAAAGTTGACCTCACGTCCTACCATCATATTGGCAAGCTGCTGAGTATCTGTATCGGCAACATCAACCGTACCAATACCTACACCACGACGAATAACCGTACAACGATCACAGATCGCCTTTATTTCCTTCAACTTATGTGTGATCATGATAATTGATTTGCCTTCAGCAACTAATGTTTTCATGATCGCCATCAGCTCTTTGATCTCTTGTGGTGTAAGAACAGCTGTTGGTTCATCAAAGATCAAGATATCCGCGCCACGATATAATGTTTTTAAAATTTCTGCACGTTGCTGCATACCTACTGAGATATCTTCAACTTTGGCGTAAGGATCAACTGCCAAGCCGTATTTTTTGGAAATCTCCGCTACTTCTTTTGCAGCTTTGCGAAGATTAATGCGACCACCTTTTGTTGGCTCGCTTCCTAGAATGATGTTTTCTGTTACATTAAATTTTTCTACTAACATAAAGTGCTGATGCACCATGCCAATTCCTAAACGGTTTGCTGCATTCGGGTCCGTAATATCTACCTTTTCCCCACGGACTTTTATTTCACCTTTTTCTGGTTGGTACAAACCAAATAACACATTCATTAATGTGGATTTCCCCGCACCATTTTCACCAAGCAAAGCATGGATTTCACCTTTTTTTACTTGAAGCGTAATATTGTCATTTGCAACGATGCCCGGAAATTCTTTACGGATCCCGTTCATTTCAATGACATAGCTCATTATGTTCACTCCTTGCTTTGGATAACAGCGTTTTATTCCTTATAGATACTAAAAAGGATGACTGATGAACAGGACCGAAGCCATTCATCAACTATCCTTTCTACAGTCCAATACATGAAACAAAGGCTAGCAGTCACTAGCCTTTGCCTTGTATACATGTGCCTCTTACTCAAGAGTTCCAAGAAATGCTTCGTATTCTTCGTCATTTTTAGGGATTTCGATGTCACCAGCGATAATCTGACCTTTATAGTCTTCTACCGCACTAAGATCTTCATCCGTTAAATTCTGTTCTGATTCTGCAATATCGATTGCTGAATCATCTAAACCAAATTCTAAAACTTCTCCACCTGGGAAGTTACCATTCATCGTATCTTCAGAAACGATTTGTACTGCTTGGTCTGTACGCTTAACCATAGATGTTAATGTAACAGACTCATCATCACCGTACACACCTTCTTCATACTGGTCACGGTCTACACCGATTACCCAGATATCTTCATTGTTACGCGCACGGTTAATGGCTTCAGTGAATACACCATTACCAGAATCACCAGCAGAGTGGTAGATAATATCTGTACCATTAGAGTACATTGTGTTCGCGATTTGTTGTGCTTTTGTTGGATCGTTAAAATCAGCTACATATTGAACTTCGATTTCAGCATCAGGATTAACAGACATCACGCCTGCTTTGAAGCCACTCTCGAATTTCTTAATTAGCTCACCTTCAACTCCACCAACGAAACCTACTTTATTTGTTTCAGAACGAAGTCCAGCTACAACTCCAACAAGGAATGAGCCTTCATGTTCTTTAAATGTAATATTAGCAATGTTAGGAATTAGATTTCCATCTTTATCACTTACAACTGTATCCACAATTGCCAAGCTGAGCATCTTCATTTTGAGTTGCTACTGTGCGAATGGCATCTTCCATTAGGAAGCCAATTCCCCAAGATAGATCATAATCTTCACGAACTAGTTGACGAAGGTTTGGTTCAAAATCATCCATTTTAGCAGATTGAAGGTATTGATAGTTCGTTCCTTCTTCAAGCCCTTGCTCTCCACCAAATGCTTGTAAACCTTCCCATGCAGATTGGTTAAATGACTTATCGTCAATTCCGCCCACATCTGTAACCATTCCTACTTTGAATTCAGAAGCTTCTGTAGCTCCGTCTTCTCCAGCTTCTCCGTCACCTGCTGTGTTGTCATCTCCTGACGTTCCACATGCAGATAGTGCAAGAACTGCCACTGTTGATAATGTGAGTGTTTGTAACCACTTTTTCAAACTAATTGCCCCCTTTTATTTATACATCCCATCCCTTTACCCGTGAAAGCTTGTCCACGTGTAAAGAGCAGTTGTAAATGAGCGGCCCTAGTCATCAGAAGTCTGATGACTACCCTTCTCTCATGTCTAACCGAACTTAATATATCATACGAATGACTAATGATAAACAGTTTTTTGAGATTGTTTTAGATTTACACAAAAAAGCCTTATTTCTCTCCATAAACAGGAAAGAAATAAGGCTTTTACTTTAGTCCATCACATGAATAAAGGGGTCTTCACCGGGCTCAGAAACGATTAAACTTTCTTGTTCACCGTTCACTGAATTAACATTCACTTCGACCTTAATATCTTCATAATAATCAGGGATAATCGAAGCGATAAATTGAGTTAACGCAACAATCTCTGTTTTCCCATAAAAACGTAAAGGAATATCAACCGTTAACTCGGTTAACCGATCATTTTGATAGAACCCTTTTCCAACTACACCTACATACGTACTAAAAAAGTTCTGAATTTCTTCTTGAAAACGACCAAATTTATCAGAATCATCGCGCACATCTTGATTTGCTCGATCAGACGGGAATAGATAAAAGTTTTCATTAATAGAATCCCAGCTACCAAGATCAGAGTTTGCTTCTGCAATAGCTGTCTGGAAGTAGGTTCCTGAAATAATCGATTCACGTGGTTGCTCTCTGAACAAACCAATAACAATTGGAATGTTATTAAAATCGCCGTCAAAACGTTCTTGGTCTCTTAAACGAGTTACCACCTCTGCCGCAATACGCTCGCCATCTTCCTGAGTGACTTCATCATCGAGAGGCGTTCTGTAAAAGTCATAAAGACCATTTTCATCGGTAATCCGAAAATTGTAAACACTATTAAGCGAGATTCCAATGACGATCCCACCTAATTCAAGTTCCCCATCACTATTCTCTATCATGTAATTTTGCTCTAATATGTGTGAAAGTGTGCGTGGATTACTTTCTTCTTGTTCCTTTTGGTCGCTTCCTTCTCCAAGTGGAGGATTTAAGCCATTTGGATTACCTTCTTCATCATAACGCCGAAGCCAATTGTTTAATTCATCTTTATCTATAAATAGACCCTCACGTAAAGAATACTCTTGTTGCGGAAAATGCTCCTTCGCAATGCGTGTTAATCCCATCTCAAGCTTGGTCCAAATCGAGTCGATTATACACAACATCTGTACCAAAGCCACGCGTCTTCCCACTCTGGTATTGCCCGTTAACCAGGATTGCCTGATAGTAATTTTCTGGTGAACTAACTGGTGGTACAATGGTTATTTCTTGATCATTTGCTGGGTTCTCAACCTCTGAATTCTCCGGCTCCTCCTGAGAAAAAGGAAAACAACCTGCCATCAACAGTACCAAAGGTAAAGTCACCAATCCCCATCTTTTAAACATGAACCGCCTTGCCCCTCTCGTGCATGTATTTACCCTTTATTCAGCTCCTGCATAAGTCGGTCCTCATCCCAAATTTCGATGTTAAGCTGCTCGGCTTTTGAACGCTTGGAGCCTGCATCTGCTCCTGCGATCAGTAAATCTGTTTTTTTGCTTACACTGCCAGTGACCTTACTTCCCAGTAACTCTAATTGTTCTTTGGCTTCATCACGTGAAAGCTGTTCAAGCTTTCCGGTCAGAACAACCGTTTTTCCTGCTAAAGGAGAGTTAGCTGCATCTACATCCGTGACGGTTACAGGTTTAGGACCGGTATAAGACATATTTAAACCTGCCTCTTTTAGCTGCTCTAGTAAGTCCTCTACTTCTGGTTTTTCAAAGTAGCTTACAATTGAATCAGCCATCTTCTCACCGATCTCATCTACTGAAATAAACTCTTCTTTTGTCGCTTGTTTTAAAGCATCCATGGTTTCAAAATGCTGCGCTAATGTTCTAGCTGCTTTTGAACCAATAAATCGAATGCCAAGTCCAAATAATACTCGTTCTAATGAATTAGACTTTGAATTCTCTATTGATTGTAACAGATTATCAACGGATTTTTCGCCCATTCGTTCAAGGTTCAATAAATCATCTTTTTTTAATGCATATAGATCTGCGACATTTCCAATTAACTGATGAGAGAAAAGCTGTGTGATGACCTTTTCACCTAATCCATCAATATTCATTGCTGTCCTTGAAACAAAGTGAATAAGTCCTTCACGAATTTGTGCAGGGCACTCTGGATTGATACACCGAAGAGCGACTTCTCCCTCAATACGAACAAGTTCACTGTCACATTCAGGGCAATGAGTAGGCATGTGGAATTCTTGTTCTTCACCGGTTCGTAGTTCAACAAGTACATTCACAACTTCAGGAATGATATCACCGGCTTTTTTGACAACAACCGAATCTCCAAGCTTTACATCTTTCTCCCGAATCAAGTCCTCATTATGCAATGATGCTCTTTTGACCGTTGTGCCTGCAACTGAGACCGGTTCAAGAACAGCCGTTGGTGTGACAACACCTGTGCGCCCTATATTAAGCTCAATATCTAATAGCTTAGTCACAACTTCTTCCGCAGGGAACTTGTAAGCAGTTGCCCAACGAGGACTCTTAGCCGTAAAGCCCATCTCTTTTTGTAGTTGAAGCGAATCAACCTTTATGACAATACCATCTATCTCATAAGCAAGGTCATGACGCTTCTCTACCCATGTCTCCGTATAAGCGATTACGTCCTCAATGGACTCACAACGTGTTGTTTCAGTATTCACCTTAAATCCGGTCTCTTTTAAAAAGGATAGTCCCTCATAGTGTGAATCAATTTCTTTGCCTTGTAATTCACCGATTGAATAGACATATAAAGAGAGATTGCGTTTGGCTGCAATTTTTGGATCAAGCTGACGCAAGGAGCCGGCGGCTGCATTACGAGGATTAGCAAACGGCTCTTCACCTGCTTCTTTTTTTGCGTTATTTAAAGCTTCAAATGAACGCTTCGGCATATACGCTTCGCCTCGCACTTCAAGATCGACTTGATTTTTCAATCGAAGTGGGACAGCCGACACTGTTTTTAAGTTATTCGTAATGTCCTCACCAGTTGTTCCGTCACCTCTTGTGGCACCACGAACTAGCTTGCCATCTTCATAGGTGAGTGAAACCGCAAGTCCATCTATTTTTAATTCACAAATATATGCAACTGGAGTGTCTCCCGCAAATTGTCGGACACGACGATCGAAATCACGTAGATCTTGTTCATTAAAGGCATTGCCTAAACTCATCATTGGAATCTGATGAGCTACTTTTTTAAAATGTGGCAGTGGTGCACCACCAACACGAACGGATGGAGAATCATCAGTCACCAGGTCGGGAAACATCTCCTCAATCTCCAAAAGCTCATTTAATAACCGGTCATATTCTTGATCCGGCACAATAGGAGTGTCCATTACATAATAGTGATAGCCATACTTCTCCAGCTTCTCTCTTAATTCAGTCAGCTGTTTTGTGGCTTGATTCTTATCCATTCAGCTCGTCCTTTCTATTCCTTGGTAATCGGGGCAAATTGAGCAAATAAACGCTTCACACCAGTAGGCGGTGAAAACGCAATATCTAGTTCAACCGATTGCCCTTCTCCCTTCATACTCACAACTGTACCTACGCCCCATTTCTTATGGTGCGCCTTATCGCCAACATTCCATTCAAAGTCCTCTCCACCAGTTGAGGCAATTTGAGGTCTTGATGGACGTGATGGTCTACTTGCTGAATGCGTTACAGCAGATCTAGGTCTCATTGCTCGCTCCGGCTGCTCTCCAAGCACTTCTACAAACTCCTCAGGAATCTCCTTCAAAAAGCGAGATGGAGGATTTGCATTTGTGCGACCAAAAATCGTCCGTGTTCTCGCATTCGTCATAAACAACTGCTTCTCAGCACGAGTAATGCCCACATAAGCAAGACGTCGTTCTTCTTCCATTTCATCCTGCTCAAACAATGAACGGCTGTGCGGGAAGATACCTTCCTCCAGTCCAATTAAAAATACCAATGGAAACTCAAGACCCTTGGCAGAGTGAAGAGTCATTAATGTAATGGCATCCTTTGGACCTTCCTCAGGTTGATCATCAAGCTTGTCTATATCAGCGACTAATGCAAGATCTGTTAGAAAAGCAACGAGGGTTTTGTCTTCACTACGTTTCTCAAATTCTCTTGTAACGGTGATAAACTCGTCGATATTTTCAAGTCTGCTCTGTGCCTCAAGTGTCTGTTCATTTTTTAACGCATCCCGGTAGCCTGTTTTCTCAAGCACTTCTTCTACAAGCTCTGTAACCGTCAGATAATCCTGCATCTGTACCCAGTTCGCAATTTGATCTCTAAACTCTTTAAGTTTGCTGAGCGCTCTAGCGGTTACTCCCATTTCGTCCACTTCAAATAGAGCACGGTGCATGGACATCCCATTTTGCAAGGCATATGCTAGCACCTTGTCAACGGTTGTTGCACCAAGACCACGCTTAGGCACATTCACGATTCGCTGTAGGCTGATGTCATCATCAGAATTGGAAATCAGGCGTAAATAAGCAAGTACATCTTTAATTTCTTTACGATCATAGAACTTTGTGCCGCCGACAATATTGTAGTCAAAGTTAGACTTCACAAAAAATTCCTCAATAATACGTGACTGAGCATTTGTGCGATAAAGAACCGCAATATCTGAATAGGTATAATTAGCATTCTGAATAGCATCACGAATTTGTTCGACGACAAAATGTGCTTCATCCTGTTCAGTAGCTCCAGAGAATTGGCCAATTTTATTTCCTTCGTCATTTTCCGTCCACAGATTCTTTGGTTTGCGGTTGCCATTATTATTTATGACCTTATTCGCTGCATCAAGAATTCGTTTTGTTGAGCGATAGTTTTGCTCAAGTAGGATAACGGCAGCATTTGGATAGTCTTCTTCAAAGGAAAGGATGTTTCCAATATCCGCACCACGCCACTTATAGATCGACTGATCCGAGTCACCAACCACACAGACATTTTTTAAACGTTCACCTATCATTTTAACGAGCATGTACTGAGCTCGGTTGGTATCCTGATACTCATCCACATGAATGTATTGGAACTTACGTTGGTAGAACTCCAATACTTCAGGAACAAGCTTAAATAGCTCAATGGTTTTCATAATCAGATCATCAAAATCTAGAGCATTGTTTTGCTTAAGTCGTTTTTGATATTCCGTATAAACTTCTGAAGCTACCTCTTGAAAAGGTCCTGTTGCCTTTGCCGCAAATTCTGTTGGCTTCTGCAGCTCATTTTTCGCTCCACTAATTGACGCTAATATACTTTTCGCATCAAATTTCTTTGGATCGATATTCTGCTTTTTTAAGATCTGTTTAATTACTGACAGTTGATCCGTTGAATCGAGTATTGAAAAACTGCGACTATAACCCATCCGGTCAATATCTCTTCGTAAGATACGTACACACATAGAGTGAAAGGTCGAGATCCAAATATCTTCTGCAATCGGTCCAACAAGACCCGCAACTCTGTCCTTCATCTCCCGTGCAGCTTTATTTGTAAATGTAATGGCCAATACATTCCACGGAGCAACCTCTTTTTCCCGTAGCAAATAAGCAATCCGGTGTGTTAAAACTCTGGTTTTTCCACTTCCCGCTCCTGCCATCAATAATAATGGTCCGTCTGTTGTAATCACGGCCTGTTTCTGTTCAGGGTTAAGACCTGACAACATTTTCTCAACAATATTACTTTGCATACACTCACCACCAAACAAATGTTCTTATTCTTATCTTACTAAACTCTTCTAAGAAAGCAAGTCTCCTTTTACAGCAGAGACAGTTTTTAATGCTTCTTTTAAATTCTCATAAATAACATTGCCAACCACAATTGCGTCAGCATAAGCAGCCATTTCTTCCGCTTGTTCACTTGTGGCAATACCGCCACCATAAAATAACCTTGTTTGTTCAAGAATGGAGGATGCCTGTTTTACGATATTAGGGTCTCCATATGTACCGCTATATTCAAGATAAAATATAGGGAGCTTATAGAGATGCTCTGCCATTCTTGCATAGGCCAGGACGTCCTCTGTATCAAGATCAGTTGCCGCGTCCGTAAGATGAGCAACTTTAGCATCTGCATTTAGAACACAGTAGCCTTCAGGGATGATCTCATCCCAGTTCATGATTGCTCCATATTCTTTTAAAGCAGCATGATGATGTCCTGTTATCCATTCAGTCTTCTGGCTATTAAGAACGGTTGGAATAAAGAAATAATCAAAGCCTGGGGTTATCGCTTCGGCATTTGATACTTCAAGTACACACGGCACCGCATACCGTCTTATTCTGACCAAGAGCTGAAGTGTATTATCTAATGTCACTCCATCCGTTCCACCAACGATAATCGCGTCTGTGCCTGATTCACAAATTGCTTCAAGATCCTCATCTGATAGCTCTTTATTAGGATCAAGCTTAAATATATGCTTCCAATGCTGATAATCAGCCATTCAATCAACTCCCATGAACATGTGCACAAAAAAAGCCGCAACTGCGGACCTTTACATACAACTGACAGTGAAACTTTAGTACGCCTATTATAACAAAGATACAGGTACTTGTCGTCTAACCTTTGACCTTGATTAAACATAAAAAAACACAGATGCAGCATCTTCTGCTGTATCTGTGTTTTTGAAAACAAAATCATTTATTCGTTGGTCTTTTTGACCAAATCGAAACCATTATTGGCCCGGTTATGTTATGGACTACTGAGAATATGGCACTTGGCAAGGCTGTAATTGGTTCAAAATAATCTGAGGCAAGAGACGCTCCAAGCCCAGAGTTTTGCATGCCTACTTCAATCGAGACAGCACGTTTTTTTGATTCATCGAGCTTAAACACCCACGCTGTTACATACCCGAGTAATAAACCAAATGTGTTATGAAGTAATACAACTAAAAATAGTAAAAAGGCAGTTGTTGCTAGATTGTCTTTATTTGCTGATACAACCGCTGTAACAATTGCTAGAATCGCTAAAATTGAAACAAGCGGTAGTGCAGGAACACTCTTGTCCACAACTGCTGGTAAAAATCTTCGTAATAAAATCCCTAAAGCAATGGGAATAAGAATCACTTTTACAATGGACATAAACATTGCACCTGTATCAACATTAACCCATTGACTGGCTAACACAAACATAATAGTCGGAGTCATAATTGGTGCAAGTAATGTTGAAATGGACGTCATGGCAACAGATAATGGCAGATCTCCTTTTGCTAAAAAAACCATAACATTAGATGCCGTTCCGCCTGGACAAGCACCTACTAAAATAATACCAACTGCTAGTTCATATGGAAGATTAAAAAGCTGTGTTAGACCAAATGCAATACATGGCATTAATACAAACTGCGCTACCACTCCGATAAGAACAGGAATTGGTTTCTTTGCGACGATTGCAAAATCAGAGGCTTTCATCGTAAGACCCATTCCAAACATAATGATCCCAAGTAAAAACGTGATATGTGGTTGAATCCATGTAAAGCCCCCCGGCGATACAAAAGCAATTACACTCACTAAGATAACAATTAAAGCAAAATACTTACTGATTAGTTGTCCTGCTCTCTCTACTGCGTGCATGGTTCACAATCCTCTCTCTAAGCGTTCAAACTATTCTAACATTCTATTGTGCTACAACGCTATAAAGGATTAAATAATTTTTATAGACAAACAAAAAACCCTAGCAACTTAAGCTTAGGGCGTGTTCGAGGATTATTGGTATGATCGGAAGAGTATTCCTTACATCAGAAGCGAGATTCCTTTTACAACTCCTACCACAGCCACCCAGCAAGGCAAACTGATCAGTAGTGCCCAGCCAGATCCAATGACGATGTTCTCTTCTGTCTCCATGAACACGGCTCCTCTCTTCTTGTGATAAGTTCAGTATAGAGGGAGCATGTTAATTGGAGATAAAGCGAATGTAAAGATTAGTTGATAATCATGTTAAGCATATGCATACGTTTGTTTAGAACCGACTACTTTTGAACTTAATAGATCATATGTCAGGCAGACAGGCTTATTGGTTCTTGGATCTTTCACTACCTCTGCATCGATATTAAAGACACGCTCTAACACCTCAGAGGTCATGACCAATTCAGGAATACCTTCTTTAATAATCGTTCCTCCATTTAAAGCAACCATATGATGAGCAAAACGGGCTGCATGGTTTAAATCGTGAATCACCATGACAACTGTTCGCTTCTGTTCTTTGTTTAATCGTTCAAGCAGCTGCAGAATCTCTAGCTGATGGGCCAAATCTAAGTATGTTGTCGGCTCATCCAATAACAGTAAGTCCGTTTCTTGAGCTAATGCCATCGCAATCCATACACGTTGGCGTTGTCCACCTGATAGTGCGTCAATTGGACGGTCATGAAATTCAAGCATTCCTGTTACTTCAAGTGCCCAATACACAATTTCATTATCTTCCTTTGTTAACTTACCAAACCCTTTTTGATGAGGAAAGCGACCGTAAGATACTAATTCCATTACTGTTAACCCACTTGGAGCTTCAGGAGTCTGTGGCAAGATCGCCATTTTTTTAGCAATCGTTTTTGTGGACTCCTTATGAATCGCTGTTCCGTCTAGATATACTGCGCCTTTTTTTGCCGCTAGAATACGTGCCATTGTTTTTAAAATGGTTGACTTCCCACATCCGTTTGGACCAATAATCGTTGTGATTTGTCCCTCAGGAATTTCGATATCCAGTCCCTTTACAATGTCTCGATCACCATATGAAATATCTAAAGCTTCTGTAGAAAGTCTAACCACTCTAATCACTCCTCAATTATGGGGTCTTCATTAATAAGTATAAAAAGTATGGTGCGCCAAGCATGGCTACCACTAAACCAACTGGTATCTCCGATGGTTGAAGAACGTTCCTTCCAAGCATATCTGCTACTAACAATAATAGAGCACCTACAAGCGCCGATGTTGGAATTAAGACTTGATGCCTTGGTCCAACTAACCTTCTAGCAATGTGTGGTGCCACCAAACCAAGAAAGGCTATGCCCCCTCCAACAGCCACACACGCTCCAGCTAAAGCAACGGATAAAAACAACAAAATTCGACGTTCTTTTTCCACTCTTGTTCCTAAATTGGTCGCTACTTGATCCCCTAAATTTAAAACGTTCAAAAACCTAGCTTTATATATTGTAATTGGTAAGAGAATCAATATCCATGGCAGTGTCGCTAACACAAACTTCCAATTCGTTCCCCAAATACTTCCCGCAAGCCAAATGGTCGCCTGCATAAAATCACGTGGGTTCATTTTCAATTGAAAAACAATCAACGCCGCACCAAAAGCAGCATTAATCCCAATTCCGACTAAAATCAATCGAACGGGGGTAATTCCCTTTTTCCATGCCAATATATAAATTAAAAATGCAGCTAAACACGCACCTAATAAAGCAAAAAATGGCATCACAAAAATTGAAATTGTTCCAAGACCAGTGAGTGAGCCCTGGAAAAAGAAAATAAACATCACAACAGCAAAACCCGCTCCAGCATTAATACCAAGAATACCAGGGTCTGCTAAACCGTTTTGTGAGACTCCCTGCAATATGGCTCCTGAAACAGCTAAACCAGCTCCTATTAAAAGAGCGATAACCATACGCGGTAATCTAAATTGAAATAAAACAAGTGCGTCCTTCTCTGTACCTGCACCTACTAATGTTCGTAATACATCAACTGGCGAAATTCGGATTAATCCCAAATTCAAACTGAGAAAAAACATACCAATTATGGCTAATATCAAAATACCCATTATGATGTAAGGTTTTTTACTTTGTTTTGTTATAGTAGCTAGATCCATTACAATCCTCTCCCTTCACGTCTGGCAAGGTAGAGAAAGAATGGTACGCCAATAACCGTTGTAATGGCGCCTACTGGTGTTTCAAAAGGTGGGTTCACCATTCTGGCACCAATGTCAGCTAAAACTAACAGTAGTCCTCCAAGTATTGCTGAGCATGGAATAATCCAACGATAGTCGACACCAACCAGAAAACGTGTGATATGCGGAATAACTAATCCAATAAAACCAACTGTTCCTGCTACAGAAACAGCAGCTCCTGTCAGCAACAATACAACAATTGTCCCAAGTACTTTAATAAGTCTCGTTCGCTGACCCAGTCCCTTAGCTACATCATCACCAAGGCTTAGAACTGTTACAGATCGTGCCAGTATAAAAGCAAGAGTTAAACCGATGATAGCAACTGGGACAATTAGTTGGACACTAAGCCACCTTGTACCCGCAAGACCTCCAGCAAACCAGAAGCTAATGTCTTGAGCAACATCAAATCGAATCGCAATCGTAGATGAGATTGCGCTAAGAAATGCTCCAACCGCGGCTCCAGCCAAGGCAAGCTTTACTGGAGTTAAGCCTCCACGTGACATTGAACCAACACCAAAAACCAACGATGCCCCTAAACCGGCTCCAGCAAATGACCAAAGCATTAAAGAAAAATAAGAGGTATGTGGAAAAAAAGCAAAGGCAATTGCAATCGCAAACGCTGCCCCATCCGTTACACCCATAATAGAAGGGGATGCTAAAGGATTTCGTGTCATACCTTGCATAATGGCGCCCGATACAGCAAGAAACGCGCCAACAAGCGCTGCTCCAAGTGCTCGAGGCATTCGTAATTCTTGAATAATCTGATGCTGTGTTACATCTGGATTAAATTGAGTCACGGCAGCCCAAACTGTTTGCAAATCAATATCTGCAGCCCCAAGTGCAATAGATGCCCCCATCGAAAGGATAAGTAATGCTAAACAGCAATAAGAATTAGGGTTGCCACAAGAGGACGTTTTTTTATATTTCTTAGCTCTGACTTTTGGTCACCATTTGTCTGACCCTGTTTCACACTGATTGCCATGCATGCTCCACCCTATCTCATCGTCTACCAATGCATGTCCTCTGTTTTTTCTGATAGATATTCTTCAACTTCATGATTTTCCCAGATCACATGAATCACGCCATCTGAATCATTCACAACATATCCAATTAAGCCATCTGCTCGACTCACTTTATTATCAGCAAACAAAAGCCACACCTCTTTCATATATTAATTAAGACATATGACGAATTTATATTAACATTGATAATCATTATCATACAGGATGTTATTAAACAAGTAAACGCTCAACTTACAAATTTCATTCGAAAACATGAATTTCTCCATAAAAAAGAACCATCGTCTCCGCTTGGGATCAAATGATTCTTTGTTTTTTGTTTATAGAGTAGATCCTTTTTTGTTTTGGTTTTCCTTGTTGTTAAGTCGGCAAATGCGTAAGGGCTACGGTTATTTTCCGGATTACGTCTACCTTCTCGTTCAAGCTTTTTACGTTGCTTTTGCGCTTTTGAACGTGCCATGTCTTTTCATCTCCTTTGTTACTTTCTAATTTCCATTATACAGGAAATAAAGAAAAACCGAAAGCCCCACTAATGAGCTTCCGGTTTTATTTATTAATAAGCTAAACTAAACAATCCTTTAATGTGTGTTAAATAACGCACATTACTCGCTTCTTTCATAAGAGAAGCAGGCATTCCTTTAAGGGCAGTAGCGTTTTGACCAATCGTTGCAACTGCATCCTTACGACCAAGGCTTGCAAGTGTTCCAGAATCAATTGGGCTGAACGGCTCACATGTTCTGCCTTCTAGGTACGCATAAAGGTTATATCCAACCAATTCACCCATTTGCCAAGCAATTTGAGCCGTTGGTGGATAAGGACGACCATCTGGTGCAAAGTAAACGGCACTATCACCAACAACAAATACATCTTCGTGTGAAGTAGACTGAAGACCATCAGTTACTGTTGCACGGCCACGATTAACTTCAAGGCCAGACTCTCCAACAAGTGGATTTCCTTGTACGCCACCCGTCCATACAAATGTATTTGCAACGATTTTTTGACCATCTTTCAAGTCAATTACATTGCCTTCTACATTTGTAACGGGAAGACCTGTTAAGAATTCTACGCCACGTTTTTCAAGACTTTTTGTCGCGCGTTCAATCAAGTGATCAGGCAAGACAGGAAGGATCTTTGGACCTGCTTCAACTAGTTTCAACTTAATTTCGCTTGGATCAACACCAAGTGTTCTAATAAATGCAGGCAACGTATCAGCTAGTTCACCAACAAGTTCAACACCAGTTAAACCGCCGCCACCAATTACGATGGTTGCATCTGCTTCATTTTTTGTTTTTGCATACTCACGAATGCGATCCTTAATGTGATTATGAACTTGATTCGCTTCAGCAGCAGATTTTAGGACCATGCTATTCTCTTCAAGACCTGGAATACCAAAGTATGCTGTTTTACTCCCAAGACCAACTACTAACGCATCATAGCTTAAAGTGGTTCCATCAGATAAAGATACTTCTTTATTATCTACTGAAAAAGAATTTACTGATGCAATTTTCAAGTCAATTGCTTTACCTTTGAATAACTTTTCAAGAGGCATAGCAACTGCTTGCTCCGCCACATTACCAGCTGCTAATCTGTGAAGTTCAGTAATAATTTGGTGTGTTCCTGTTTGGTTTACTACTGTAACTTTTGCTTGTGATTCACTGTAATATTTTCTAACAGTTAAAGCAGATAAAAGTCCGCCATAACCAGCACCTAGGATGACAATATGTTTTGACATTCTTTTTTTCCTCCATTTATAAGTCAACTTTCCTACGTTTCAGTGTTGCTTACTTTTTGTTCTCACGCTCGTTCATCACATTTAAATAAGCTTGTGTGAAACGGAAAAGCTTTTGAGCTTGAGGGTCTTTTAACAATTTCATTAGTCCAAAAATCCCAATGACTTCGTTGCTTGCATCAGCACGTTCTTTTGCTTCAATTGCAGTTTGTGCTACATCTTTTGCTGTTTCTTTTACTGGCTCTAGAATTTCAGTGATTGCACCAACCGTATCAGCTTTTAGCACATCGTCTGTCGCGACAGATTGAGCAAAATCATATGATTTAGTCATAACTGTTATCAATTCAGTCAGTTTTGGCAGCTGGTCAACTAAAGTTGTTAGTGACTCCTGTACCTCTGGTTTCAAAAGCTGATCAAGTAATTCTACTTGCTGCTTGCTTAACGAAACTTGTTGTTGTTCGCTCGTTTCTGACATGTACAATTCTCCTTTACTTTATAGCCTTGAGCTATTTTCTCCTAGCTTGTATAGGATTATGTATTATTCAACGTTTGTGAATTCACTCACAAACATAGACAAAAAAACAATACAAAAATACGTGCAAGGCCTTTTCTAATCTACCTTATATAGAATAATCCTTTCAACTGTTTTTGTCAAAAAATCTTAACACATTTTTGACTAAGATTGTGTCACATAATCTTAGTCAAAAATAAAAAGGCAGCTGATCCTCTGATCAGCTAGCCTTAGCACCTATGATTGCAGCGAAATGTGTGTAAAGTTTGTTACATCAAACAAACCTGTATCCGTTAATTTCAAAGATGGAATAACCGGTAGAGCTAAAAAGGCAAGTGTTAAAAACGGATCCCATTCCTCTGAAAATCCTACTTCATGTAACGCTGCCTCTAATTCTTGAATTTCTTTTTGAACCAGGTTGTATGGCTTTGTCGACATAAGTCCAGCCAAATCAAGTGATAGACTAGCAACAATCTTGCCCTCTTTTACAACGGCCATTCCACCATCCATTTTTTCAACATGATGAATGGCTGCGAGCAGACTATGATCATCTGTTCCACACGCAATGACATTATGTGAATCGTGCGAAACTGTTGAGACAATCGCTCCACTCTTAATGGGAATGCCTTTTACAATGCCAAGTCCAATATGTCCGAGTTTATTATGACGCTCTGCTACCACTAATTTTAACTGGTTGCGTTCAGCTGATGCTTGGAAACATCCATGCTCAACCCGAATCTGTTCTGAGATTGATTTTGTAATAATAGAACCAGGCGTTACGGATATGATTGTTGCCTCTTTATCCTCTGACGCAGATAACCTCAGGTCAGCTAATGAAATCGGCGCCATATTCATACTTTTTAACAAGTGTTGTGGGGCTAAAACGCTATTACGTACTGGTTTGACGAGCTGTCCTTTTTCCGCTTGTAGTTCCCCTTTTACATAAACTGAGTCGACTACAAAGTCAGTGAGGTCACTTACAAGCAAAAATGTAGCCTCGCAGCCTGGCGTGATCGCTCCTTTTTCTTTTAGACCAAACGCTTCCGCCGCATTTAGAGTGGCAAGTTGTATCGCTTGTAGCTCAGACATACCAAGACGAACAGCCTTGCGGATACTGCCATCAATACTGCCTTCCTTAACCAAGTGATCAAGATGTCGATCATCCGTAGCAAACGCAAATCTACGTGCATTTGCCGGTGTGACTGCAGGTAGCAAAGCTTCTAAATCTTTTGCCGCTGTACCCTCTCTGATTAGGACGTACATACCTCGCCTAACTCGTTCTAGAGCTTCCTCAGCCGTAACAGCTTCATGGTCATTACTAATTCCAAGCCGTGCGATAGGCATTGAGTGCATTGTTGTCTAAACCCGCAGCATGACCATCTATAATTTTGCCTGCTTCACTTGCACTTGTGATCTTTCCAAGCATTTCTGCGTCTCCTGATAGAACAGCCGGATAATTCATAACCTCTCCTAAACCAAAGGCTTCACCTTCATCCAAAAGAGACTGAACATCATCTGCTGTCACACTAGCCCCGTTATGTTCAAATGAAGTCGCTGGTACACAGGATGGAATCATCATTTTAATGTCGAGTGGTAAATCTTTTGCGGCATTAATCATATAACGGATTGCCTCTGCTCCGCCCACATTCGCTATTTCATGAGGGTCAGCAATCACTGTTGTTACCCCTTTAGGCACAACAATTTTGCTGAATTCTTCAGGAGGAACCATCGCTGACTCAATATGAATATGACCATCTATAAGACCAGGACATATATAAGCACCTTTAGCATCAACACGCTTGTGCGCATCAGGGTATGAACCTATACCAACAATCATGCCATCTGTTATAGCTACGTCTACATCTAGAATGGTTAAATTATAGACATCAATCACTTTTCCATTATAAATGACAAGATCGGGCACGGACTGCTTAGAAGAAGCTGCAATGATTGATGAAAGTTTTGATGTATTCAAAGAGCATGCTCCTTTCTAAGTCATTTTTCTATTTGAACTATTGTAGTCTATTTCTCAAAGCTGTGCATACCTTTTTTTCAAAAAAAGCTATCTGATATGGAATCCCCCATACCAGATAGCCTCGTATTATTCTGCCCGACCTGTTTGATCTTCCTTAATGCGGTCCAATGCCATTGTGTAGCTGTCATTCCCATAATTCAAGCAGCGTTTCACACGGGAAATTGTCGCTGTACTTGCTCCAGTCTCTGTTTCAATTTTATGATACGTATATCCGTTTTGAAGCATTCTTGCCACTTCAAGACGTTGTGCCAGCGACTGAATTTCATTAATTGTACATAGATCATCGAAGAATTCATAACATTCCTCAAGATTTTTTAACGAAAGAACTGCATTAAACAGTTGATCTAATTCTTTACCACGTAGCTTATCGATTTGCAATCATTTCACGCCTTTCCAAAAATTTCGGCATGCCTGACCTGAGACCAGGTTCATTATACTTTTACATTTTAGCGCATAATCGCAGGAAAGAGTATCTTTTTCTTTGTAACATCATAGATTCCTCTTTGTGTCACACGAATATAAGGCAGATGAGTAGATGAAAAGAACTGCAAGCTATAGATTGGATCTTCATGCTTATAGCCTCTCTCACGCAGAAGTTTAACAAAATGTTTCTCTTCTTCCATAATGCCTGTCATCGACTTATCAGACATCGCACCATTTAACGAAAGAACAAGTCTGCCAATAACTTCTCCATCATCAACTAGCGCCATTCCTCCACCCTGCGCCTTTACAGCACGAAAGGCTGCGACCATGTCTTTTACATTTTTGCCGATTAAAATAAAATCTCCTGTATTTGAGAACGAGCTCGCAAATCCTTTTATTTTATCAGCAAAACCTTTAATCATTGTATTAATCATCCATTTACCATTCTTATCAATTAATACAAAGAAGCTTTCATCATGATCTTGACTTAACTCATTAACCGTTCCCTCTACAGAAATACGATACGGCTTAAGAATAACAGCATTAACCATTTCAATTCCCATTGGCATCGAAAAATGTAATTCACTCTCATCTAGATCCCAGCTAGTATCTAAAGGTTTAATGCCATAATCCTTCCATGGGAAAGAATCTTCTCCTTGGCATTCTTTACCGTCTCGAACCAACCATTGGCCTTTAGCAAGCACTCCTATTGGCTTAGGAGAATTCTTATCAGACAAGAAGTTGATATGTGCAATACGCCCTGGCGCAATCATTCCTAGCTTATGATCCAGATTGTAATATCTGGCCACATAATAGGTTGCCATTCCGTACGCATCAAAATCAGACAATCCTGCATCAAGCGCCATTTTTATTAATTTGTCCATAACCCCATCCTCATAAAACGATGGTGGTGATCCATCTGTTGTCATAATACAACGGACAAAATGGTCTACTCCAAGCTCCTGCATTTCGTGAAGAAGCTTTGGTAAGTCAGGGCGCATAGACGAATGCCTCAATGAAGTCATATACCCCATATCCAATCGTCTTACAGCTTCTTCTCCATTAATCGATTCATGGTCACAGGTTACTCCAAGCAATGCCATTTGTGACAATGTGCGCTCGGAAGCTCCTGGAAGATGCCCTTCAATTGGCTTACGCAGTCTACTTGTCTCCTGCATCCAATGAAGAGTTGAATCGTCTCCTTCAAGAACCTTTGGCCAAGAAGTCAACTCCCCACCTTGAACAACCAAATGGTGCTCAAGCCAAGCCTTCATCCGTGAATTCGTAAAATGTGCTTCACTTTGAAGTTCTGTCTGTGGATCATATCTGGCCCACCAGTACATACTTGTTGGCATCTCTTCTAACTTTTCGATAAGTGAAAGCGCTTTCTTTTTTTCAACGTTCGAAAAGAAATATAGATTATCATTAATCAATGTGGTAGTCCCATGAGCTGAAGCATATTTCGCAAAGCTGTGGGGATTATAAAGTTGAAACGGATGAGCGTGGTGCTCAATATAACCTGGTACTAGTACTGAGTCCTTACATTCAATAATCTCGGTGTCCTTATCTGTAACCGGGGGAAGCTCCTGTCCAACATACACAATTCGATCATCAGCAATCCATATATTTGCATTTAGCCATTTTCGTCTGGCGTGATTGAGATACGTAGCATTTTTGAGAACAATTGAAGGCGCTTTTTCTCCCCTGACGACATCAAGGTGCTGGCGTAAACGCTTCTTAGTCCAACGGTAAATTCGTTCCGTCATTGGCAGATCACCCATTTCATATTTTCTTTTGTCTATATGTTATCACAAATTCAAGGTTAAATAGGAAAAACATGTGACATCTTTTCACACATTACCTGAAATAACGGATTATTTAATTTTTTAAAGTGGAGGAATAGAGATGAAACCAAATTTAAGCCTCATTGAATCACTTCTTCGTATAACATGTGGTCTTACCCTACTTACTTTATCATCGTCTAAAACTAACAGAAAATCAAGTTCTATTATAGGTATTATCGGCATTGTAATTGGAGCTATGAAGGTCGCCGAAGGAATTACTCAATTTTGTCCTCTTATGTATATGTCCAGTAAGAAGAAGTTAGAAACAAAAAAACACGGTCATCATCAAGATGGACGCGTGATGAACCCATCTTAATGGTGGGTTTTTTTATGTGAATTTGTTGAGAGTTGGTTTCTTGACTAACAGACTTCCAATTATTATAGCTATTAAACTTAATACATAAAACAATATGAGCGAACCTTCCGCACCAAACGGAATAAAGAAGGAATTCCACCAATCAACACTAAAGTAGTGCATAAAAATGTAGGAAACCGCTGCAGAAATGAATGGAATAAAGATATATTCGATCCCTAAGATTTTACGCCTTCCTAAAAAACCAACTAAGGAAGCCTGCGCTCTACTTCCGTGATCTATTGCTCCATTCTCCTCTCCATTGCTCCATTTGCATGATCTATCGCTCCAGTCCTCTCTCCATCGTTTCGATCCGCCGCTCTATCGTTTCACTTTCCTCTCCATCGTTTCGATTCACCACTCTATCGTTTCACTTCACCCTCCATCGTTTCGATTCACCACTCTATCGTTTCACTTTCCCCTCCATCGTTTCGTTTCACCACTCTATCGTTTCACTTTCCTCTCCATCGTTTCGATTCGCCACTCTATCGTTTCACTTTCCCCTCCATCATTTCGATTCACCACTCTATCGTTTCACTTCCCCCTCCATCGTTTCGATTCACCACTCTATCGTTTCACCTCCTGCCTTCCATCCATCGCTGCAATTCACAAATCCCCCCACAAAAAAACAGCCCCCGCTCTATGCGGGTGCTGCATGTTTTATCGAATCGCTTTATCAGCTATATCCGTTCGGTTAAATAACCCTTCGCTCTGAATATGGATCAAAGATTCGTAAGCTTGCTCTTTGGCTTCACGGATGGTTTCTCCACGTGCGGCAACAAGTAGAACTCTTCCGCCGTTAGTCTGCCAAATGTCGTCGTGAAGGCTAGTACCTGCGTGAAAAACTAATCCTTTTTTGGCTGCTGCTTCTAGTCCACCAATGGCCACACCTTTTTCGTAGATTCCTGGGTAACCTTTGCTCGCCATCACAACTCCAACAACTGCCTCTTCAGACCAAAGTAACTCTGGTTTTTCACCATTTAATAGCTGCTCTATGACATCTACTAGGTCCGTCTCAAGTCGTGGAAGTACCACTTGCGTTTCTGGATCTCCGAATCGAGCGTTAAATTCGATGACCTTAGGACCTGTAGCTGTCATCATTAGACCAGCATATAAAATGCCTGTAAAAGGAGTTCCTTCTGCAATCATTGCCGCAGCTGCTGGCTCCAGTACTGCTCGAACAGCGACATCTACTTGATTGGCGTTAAATTGAGGAACAGGGGAATACGCACCCATTCCTCCAGTATTTGGTCCCTCATCGTTATTAAATGCACGTTTGTGATCCTGTGCACCAACCATTGGTACAACAATATCATGATGAACAAAAGCCATAAGAGAAAGCTCTTCACCTTCTAAATATTCCTCGACCAATACTTCAGCCCCAAGCATCACCAAAGCGGTTTGCTTCTAAAATATCAGATAGAGCAGTCAAAGCCTCCTCTTCGGTCATGGCAACTGTAACACCTTTTCCAGCAGCTAAACCATCTGCTTTTATCACAATAGGTGCTCCTTGTTTCTTTACATAGGTTGCCGCCTCATCATAATGTGAGAAGGTTGCTGATGCTCCGGTTGGAATCCCGTACCGATTCATTAGATCCTTAGCAAAAGATTTGCTTCCCTCAATTTTAGCAGCAGCTTGGTTCGGTCCAAATACCTTTAAACCAGCTTCTTGAAATTGATCCACAATTCCTAAGCTAAGAGGAACCTCGGGACCGACAATCGTTAATTCTACGTTGTGCTCTTTTGCAAATGAAAGTAATGCAGAGAAATCTGTTTCCCCAATTGAGACAAGCTCAGCTACATCTGTCATGCCTGCATTACCCGGTGCAGCATACACTTTTTCTACTCTTGGACTTTGTGAAAGCTTCCAAGCGATTGCGTGCTCACGTCCACCACTGCCAATTACAAGTACATTCATATGGGTGTTCCTCCATTCCTAGTGTTTAAAATGACGCATGCCAGTAAAGACCATGGCAATGCCATATTCATCTGCTTTTTGGATGGATTCTTCATCACGGATTGAACCACCTGGTTGGATGATTGCTTTGACTCCAGCCACACCTGCTGCCTCTACCGTATCACCCATAGGGAAGAAAGCGTCAGAAGCTAATGCAGAACCTTGTGCTCGCTCACCTGCTTGCTCAATCGCAATACCTGCTGCTCCTACACGATTCATTTGACCTGCGCCTACTCCTACAGTCATTTCTCCATTTGTTAAAATAATTGCGTTTGATTTAACATGCTTTACTACTTTCCATCCAAGCTTAAGAGCTGTCCACTCATCCTCTGTTGGTTGGCGTTTTGTTGGAACCGTCCAGCTTGATTCATCCGTTTGAGGGGCATCCTCTTCTTGTACCAATAAACCACCCTGTACGGACGTTACTTTATTTGCCGATTTTCCATTTGCTTCTACTGATACTTGAAGCAGACGAATGTTTTTCTTTTTCGTTAGAATCTCTTTTGCTTCTTCAGTAAAGCTAGGAGCAAGGATCACTTCAAGAAAAATCGTTGACATTGTTTCCGCGGTCGCAGCGTCTACTTCGCGATTTAGGGCAATGATTCCGCCAAAAATGGAAACAGAATCTGCTTCATACGCACGGTTAAATGCCTGTTCGATCGATTCTCCAGTTCCTACTCCACACGGGTTCATGTGCTTCACTGCAACAGCAGCTGGTTCAGCAAACTCTTTTACAATTTCAAGGGCAGCATTTGCATCTGCAATGTTATTATAGGAAAGCTCTTTTCCATGAAGCTGTTCTGCTTGTGCAATGGAGCTTTGGTCTCCTAATGTTGTTTGATAGAAAGCCGCTTTCTGATGCGGGTTTTCTCCGTAGCGCAAAGATTGGCTACGTTCATATGTAAGTGTTAAGGATTCAGGGTACTCCTCCCCTACAGCCTCTGTTAAATATTGACCAATCATGGCATCATATGCAGCAGTATGACGGAATACTTTTGCTGCTAAACGGCGACGAGTCTCACCATTTACAGAACCATTTTCCGTAAGTTCAGCTAATACACCTTCATAATCTGCTGGATCAACTACTACCGTTACGTGATTATGATTTTTGGCAGCTGAGCGTAGCATACTTGGTCCGCCAATATCAATATTTTCAATGGCATCTTCAAATGTCGAGCTTTCTTTAGCAATCGTTTCAGCAAATGGATATAAGTTCACGACAACAAAGTCAATTGGATCAATGGCGTGTGTTTTTAGTGCTTCTTGGTGCTCTGCCTTTTCACGCATCGCAAGTAGTCCGCCATGAATATTAGGATGAAGGGTTTTTACTCGGCCATCAAGAATTTCAGGAAAACCAGTTACTTCAGAGATTCCGATGACTGGAACTCCCGCTTCTTCTAATGCTTTTTTGGTTCCACCTGTTGAAATCACTTCAATTCCTTGGTCTACTAATCCTTGAACAAACGGAATTAATCCTTCTTTTTTCGATACACTGACTAATGCTCGCTTCTTACTCATTATGTCCGTCTCCTCCTAAGTCATTGCTCTCCATGATCTGTTTGATTGTACGTGGGTATAATTCATGCTCCACTGCTTGGATCTTCTGTAAGACACTCTCGTTTGTATCTCCGGCTTCTATTGATACCTTTTTCTGTGCAATAATAGGCCCAGTATCCATTCCAGCATCAACAAAGTGAATCGTCACACCTGTCTCACTGACTCCAGCTTCCAGTGCCTGGCCTACTGCATCTAAGCCTGGAAAATCCGGGAGCAAGGATGGGTGAATATTCACAATTCGTCCCTCATAGGCATGTAACAACGTTGGTCCAACTAGTCTCATGTAACCAGCAAGGCATAAAAAATCAACGTCGTGATCCTGCAGACGAGCAACCACTTCTGCTTCATATTCTGCTTTTGAGGTAAATGATTTTGGTGCAAGTGCTATTGATTGAACGCCATAGCCTTCCGCTTTTGCAAGAGCTCCTGCCCCAGGTTTATCAGAAATAAGTAAAACCACTTCGCCACCAAGCTGGTTCGCAATGGACGCATTTATAAGTGCTTCTGCATTAGAACCGGTTCCTGAAGCAAATACGGCTATTTTCATGAATCAATGCCTCCAATAGTGATGCCTTCACCCTCAGTTACACGTCCAATGATGTATGCTTGTTCTCCTTGTGCTTCAAGGGTGCGAATCACATCCAGATGCTCACTCTCAGGAACAACAACCATCATGCCAATTCCCATATTAAATGTAGAGAAAAGATCACGTTCACTAATTTCTCCTTTTTCCTTTAACAGCTGAAAAATAGGTGGAACTGGCCATGAGCCATTATCAATCTCTACTTTTGTTCCAGCAGGTAGCATTCTTGGAACATTTTCGTAAAAGCCGCCTCCTGTAATATGAGCGAGGCCATTCACCGTATGATTTTTTATTGCCGCTAAAAGGGGCTTCACATAAATTTTTGTTGGTGTTAGTAATACATCCCCTAAACGTCCATCTAATGCTTCTACTTGATCTGTTAGGGAGTAGCCTGCTTTTTCAAGCAACACATGTCTCACGAGGGAAAAACCATTACTATGCAACCCACTTGAACTAAGCCCTATCACTACATCTCCAGGTTTGATCGCATCCCCAGTAATGAGTTCTGACTTTTCAACAGCTCCAACAGAAAATCCAGCTAAATCATATTCTTCGGGATCATACATACCTGGCATCTCTGCTGTTTCTCCACCAATTAATGCACAGCCAGCTTGTTCACAGCCGTCTGCCACTCCTTTAACAATGGCTTCAATTCGCTCCGGATCTGATTTCCCGCAGGCAATGTAATCTAGAAAATAAAGTGGCTCAGCACCCTGTACAACAATATCGTTCACACACATGGCAACAGCGTCAACGCCAATGGTGTCATGTTTGTCCATCATAAAAGCAAGCATTAGCTTTGTGCCTACTCCATCCGTACCTGATACTAAAACCGGTTCTTTATAGTTTAATGATGACAGATCAAAGTTACCGCCAAACCCACCTAAACCTCCAAGAACACCAGGGCGGGCTGTACGTTTAACATGCTGTCCCATTCGTTTAACTGATTCATAGCCTGCTTCTATATCAACACCGGCTTGTTTGTATGCATCTGACATGCGGACGTTGCCTCCTTTAATTAAACCTTTGCGTGTGGGTGAACCGTATCAGCATAAATCTCTGTTGGATATTCACCTGTAAAACAAGCAAGACATTGGCCGCAATTTTCTAACTCAGGATCGCGTCCAATTCCTTTCTTTAACCCCTCAGTGCTTAGAAATTCCAAACTATCCGCGCCCATCATCTCACGCATCTCTTCCAATGAATGTTGAGAAGCAATTAACTCTGAGGTTGTAGATGTATCAATTCCATAAAAACATGGGTGCTTAATTGGAGGAGAGCTTATGCGCACATGAACCTCTAATGCTCCAGCTTCCTTCAGCATATTTACAATGCGTCGACTTGTTGTACCACGCACAATCGAATCATCAATCATAACCACTCGTTTTCCTTCTACTACTCCACGAACAGCAGAAAGCTTCATTTTTACCCCTTGCTCACGAAGCTCTTGAGAGGGTTGAATAAATGTACGACCCACATAGCGGTTTTTGATCAGGCCGAGCTCATAAGGAATACCCGTTTGCTCTGCGTAACCAATTGCTGCCGAGATACTTGAATCTGGAACTCCGGTTACAACATCAGCTTCAATTGGTGATTCGATGGCTAGCTGCTTCCCTAATTGTTTTCTTGCAGTATGCACGTTAATTGTCTCAACGTTACTATCAGGACGAGCAAAGTAGACATACTCCATGCTGCAAATGGCCGGATTGGTAGATTTATCATATTGCTCCGTGCGTAATCCGTTATCATCAATGATAACCATCTCACCAGGTTTCACATCACGCTCATAGGTAGCTCCAATAATATCGAAGGCACAGGTTTCAGACGCAACAACATACGCCTCACCAATACGTCCGATCGCTAAAGGTCTTAGACCATTTGGGTCCATTGCAGCAATTAGTTGATGTTCGTTCATCACAGCAAATGCATAGGCACCTTTTAGCATCGCAAGCGCATGGCGGAATTGATCTTCAAGAGACCAATACCCGCTGCGTTTGATTAAATGAGCCAGTACTTCTGTATCAGAGGTAGATTGAAAAATACTGCCTTGATTCTCAAGCTGAAGCTTCAAATTGTTTGCATTCACGATGTTTCCATTATGGGCAATCGCAAGTCCGCCAACTTGTGAACGGAACATTAGCGGCTGTACATTGGCAAATCCGCCACCACCGGCTGTTGCGTAACGCACATGACCGATTGCAGCCGATCCTTGAAGAGAATTTAGCGTTTGCTGGTCAAATACTTCATTAACTAGACCTAGTCCTTTATGAACATTTAAGGTATCTCCATCAGAGACAACAATTCCTGCTCCTTCTTGACCACGGTGTTGTAAACTATGCAAACCATAATACGTAATTTGTGCTGCATCCTTATGACCCCAAACAGCAAACACGCCACACTCTTCATTTAAGCCTTTTATTTCAGCAAACATGGAATGGCTCCTTTCCAAGCCGTAACAATTTCTTCTTGAGATGCTTCTAGAACAGCTTTTCCGTTCTCGTCACATACAACCAGTTGATTTTCATTTGTTACTTCTCCAACACAGTCAGCATCAACAATTGCTTCAAATGCACTGCGATTTTCTGGAGAAACAGTCACTACAAAACGAGATTGACTCTCTGCAAATAGGTTCACGACATCTCCTTCATGCTGAACACGAACACCTACAGTTCCTGATGTCATGCCTTCCGCTAAGGCAACAGCAAGTCCACCTTCGGATACATCATGAGCAGACGCAACAAGTCCTGACTGAATCGCTTTTAAAAGTTGAGCCTGACGATTTTTCTCAAGTGATAAATCAAGTTCAGGTGCTTTACCAAAGATACGTCCTTCATGCAGCTTTTGTAGCTCACTTCCACTGAATTCAGGTTTTGTTTCCCCAAGCAAATACACTAGATCGCCTACTGATTTATAATCTTGGGTTGTAATATGGTCAATGTCTTCAATTAATCCAACCATACCGATTACAGGTGTTGGATAAATCGCTCCACCGGATGTTTCATTATAAAGCGAGACGTTCCCGCCAATAACAGGTGTTTCAAGCGTACGGCATGCCTCACTCATTCCATCAGTAGATGTCTCAAGTTGCCAGAAGATTTCTGGTTTATCAGGACTTCCGTAGTTCAAACAATCCGTCACGCCTAGAGGTACCCCACCAGAAGCAACAATATTACGAGCTGCCTCAGCTACGGCAATCTTACCGCCAACTTCAGGATCTAGATAAAGATAGCGCGAGTTACAATCCGTAGTCATTGCAAGTGCTTTTCGTGTATCACGGATACGAACAACAGCCGCATCAGAACCTGGAGAAACCACTGTATTGGTTTGTACCATGTAGTCATACTGGTCATAGACCCACTCTTTGCTTGCAATTGTTGGCTGAGCCAATAATTGAAGCAGTGTTTCTTTAGAGTTATCTATAGTAGGTACATATGCAGCCTGCTCTTGGAACTCTTTATAATAAGCCGGAACTGCTGATGGTTTGTGATATACAGGAGCTTCTTCAGCTAACGCATCCACCGGTACATCTGCTGCTAACCCACCGTTATGCATTAAACGAAGACGTTTGTCATCCGTTACATAACCAACCTCAGCAGAAAGAAGTCCCCAACGGTCAACAATTTCTTTGATCTCTGCTTCTCTTCCTTTTTGTACAACAATCAGCATACGCTCTTGTGATTCGGACAACATCATTTCATAAGCTGTCATGCCTTTTTCACGTTGAGGTACCAAGTCTAGATTCATGACAATACCAGATCCGGCCTTACTTGCCATCTCTGCAGAAGACGAAGTTAAACCAGCAGCACCCATATCTTGGATCCCAACAAGCGCGTCACTTTGGATCAGTTCAAGGCACGCTTCAAGCAAAAGTTTCTCCATAAATGGATCTCCAACTTGAACTGCCGGGCGTTTCTCTTCAGAGCTTTCACTTAGCTCTTCAGATGCAAAAGTTGCCCCATGAATTCCGTCGCGACCAGTGCTTGCGCCAACATACATCACCGTGTTGCCTACACCTTTTGCTTGTCCTTTTTGAATATCCTTATGATCAATTAAACCGACACACATCGCATTAACAAGCGGGTTGCCTTCATAACATGGGTCAAATTGCACTTCTCCACCCACAGTTGGAACACCAATACAGTTTCCGTATCCGGCAATTCAGCTACAACCTCTTCAAATAAATAACGAACTTTTGGAGATGTTAATTCCCCAAAACGAAGTGAATTTAAGATGGAGATTGGTCGTGCTCCCATCGAGAACACATCACGCAAAATTCCGCCAACTCCAGTTGCAGCACCTTGATAAGGCTCAATTGCTGATGGGTGGTTGTGACTTTCTATCTTAAATACAACAGCCTGGTCATCACCGATATCAATAATTCAGCACCTTCACCAGGACCTTGAAGAACCTTTTCACCAGTTACAGGGAACTTCTTCAAAAGCACTTTGGAATTCTTATAACTACAGTGTTCTGACCACATAACTGAAAATAATCCTGTTTCTGTATAGTTAGGCGTACGCCCTAAAATCTCTTCAACAAGCTGGAATTCATCATCAGTTAAACCCATGGCCTGATACAGCTTTTCTTTTTTTACCTGTTCAGATGATGGTTCAACGAGTAGTGACATGAGAGTTCCTCCAGTTTTTTAGAATGGATTGAAATAATGCTAGTCCGTCTGCGCTGCCAAGAAGCTCTTCTACCGCACGCTCTGGGTGAGGCATCATACCAAGTACATTACCAGCTTCATTAACGATACCGGCAATTTGATTACGCGAGCCATTTACGTTCGAGCTATAACGGAACACGATTTGATTGTTCGCTTCAAGCTTTTGATACGTCTCATCATCACATTCATAGTTCCCTTCGCCATGAGCCACGGGAACTGTGATTTCTGACCCTTCAACATATCCAGTTGTAAACATCGTTTCTGCATTTGCAACGGTTAACTGAACTGGACGGCAAATGAATTTTAAGCCTTCATTACGCTTCATAGCCCCTGGTAGCAAGCCTGCTTCAAGTAGCACCTGGAATCCATTACAAACTCCAAGGACTGGTACACCAGCTTTAGCTGCTTCAATTACTGCATTCATAATTGGTGCAAAACGAGCGATTGCACCTGAACGAAGATAATCTCCGTGAGAGAATCCTCCTGGAAGCAATATGCCGTCATACCCTTCAAGAGACGTGTCATTGTGCCACACGTAGTCTACCTCTTCGCCAAGCTGGTCGCGGATGGCATGGTACATATCCGCGTCACAGTTGGATCCTGGAAATACGATGACCGCAAACTTCATGAAGAGACAACCTCCTCGATCTCATAGCTATAATCTTCAATGACCGTATTAGCAAGAAGTTTTTCGCACATTTCTTTCACTCGAGCATCGACATTGCTTGTATCAGCTAATGTTAGCTCCATGTATTTTCCGATGCGAACATCCTGTACTTCCTTATATTCCATTGTATGAAGAGCATTTTGAACAGCCACTCCCTGTGGATCAAGAACACTTTCTCTTAGCGTTACGTAGACTTTAACTTTATACATTATTGGCCTCCCAAGCGTGTTAGTATTTCCTGATATCCATCCTGCAAACTTCCTAGATTACGGCGAAATAGATCCTTATCAAACTTCTGGTTTGTCTCTATATCCCAAAGTCGACATGTATCTGGTGAGATTTCGTCAGCTAGAAGTAGTTCTCCATCATGTGTCCGACCAAATTCTAGTTTGAAATCAACTAATCTCACACCAATACCTGCAAACAACTCAACTAATAATTGATTAACCTTTTTGGCTTGAATCTTAAGAGATTCGACTTCTTCAGATGTTGCGGCTTCCAGAAGATATACATGATCTTCCGTTATGAGCGGATCTCCTAATGCATCGTCTTTGTAATAAAATTCAACGATTGGTTCAACCAATGGTGTACCCTCGGCAATACCTAATCTCTTAGCCATACTACCAGCCACAACATTACGAACGACTACTTCAAGTGGTACAATCTCAACCTTACGAACGAGCTGTTCTGTGTCAGATAATCTCCGAATGAAGTGACTCTCAAGCCCTTTTTCATTCAAATGATTAAAGATTAACGTTGAAATCTCATTGTTAAGCCTTGCTTTGCCTTCGAGTGTATCTTTTTTCTCTCCATTAAATGCTGTGGCGTCATCCTTATAAGTCACCCACAATACATTCTGTTCAGAGGTTTGATAGATTCGTTTAGCTTTACCTTCGTAAAGTAGCTCCTGCTTCTCCATTGATTGAAACCCTCCTAGATAGAATCAGTTTAAGCCAAGACGTGTGAAGATCGTGTCCACGTGTGTTAAGTGATGCTCATAGTTAAAGCACTCATCCAACTCTTCTTTAGAAAGAACGGACGTGATGCGTTCTTCTGCATCAACCAACTCACGGAATTGAACGCCTTCCTCCCAAGCTTGCGTCGCCTTAGGTTGAACAAGGTCATAGGCTTCTTCACGAACCATTCCTTTATCAATTAATGAAAGCAGTACGCGTTGCGAATAGATAAGACCATACGTACGAGTCATGTTGCGCTTCATATTCTCAGGGAAAACCGTCAAATTCTTCACAATGTTAGAGAAGCGATTCAACATGTAATTCAGACCAATGGTTGCATCCGGTAAAATAACACGCTCAGCAGATGAGTGAGAGATATCACGCTCGTGCCATAACGGTACGTTTTCGTAAGCTGTCAGCATGTATCCTCGAATTAAACGCGCAAGTCCCGTCATATTCTCAGAGCCAATTGGATTACGCTTATGCGGCATAGCTGAAGATCCTTTTTGACCTTTTGCAAAAAACTCTTCTACCTCACGAGTCTCACTCTTTTGAAGACCGCGAATCTCAACTGCAAACTTTTCAACAGATGTTGCAATAAGAGCAAGTGTCGCCATGTACTCTGCATGACGGTCACGCTGTAATGTTTGAGTAGAGATTGGCGCTGCATTTAAGCCAAGCTTCTCACACACTAGCTGCTCAATTTGTGGATCAATGTTTGCATAGGTTCCGACTGCTCCAGACAGCTTGCCAAAACGTACTCCTTCAGCCGCGTGCTTAAAGCGTTCAATGTTACGTTTCATTTCCTCATACCATAAGCCTAGCTTTAAACCAAAGGTTGTTGGCTCAGCATGAACGCCATGTGTACGTCCCATCATCACGGTAAATTTATGTTCAATAGCTTTGTTCTTTAGAATCTCTAGAAAACGATCGAGATCAGCTGCTAAAATATCATTTGCTTGCTTTAATAGATAAGAAAGGGCTGTATCTACAACATCAGTTGACGTTAAGCCGTAATGAACCCACTTGCGCTCTTCCCCTAATGTTTCTGAAACCGCACGAGTAAAAGCAACCACATCATGTCTTGTTTCCTCTTCTATTTCAAGAATACGACTGATATCAAAGCTCGCGTTCTCACGGATTTTCTTCACATCTTCTTTTGGAATTTGTCCAAGCTCTGACCAAGCTTCACAGGCAACAATTTCTACCTCTAGCCAAGCTTTATAACGGTTTTCATCGGTCCAAATGGCACCCATTTCAGGGCGAGTATAACGTTCAATCATGTAGGTAAGCCTCCAAATATAGTCTTTAGATTATTTAGTATTGTGTTGCTGGAATTCATTAAGTTGATGAAGCGCATCTTCTACCGTTTCACTGAGAACTGTGAGATGCCCCATCTTACGTTTTTCTTTTGCATCTGCTTTTCCATATAGATGAAGCGAGATATCTGATAAGTGTTCCAAATTATCCATTAACGGCTCTATATGTTCCCCTAACAGATTCTCCATCACAACCGGCTTCAGTAATTCCGTGCTACCAAGAGGCAGTCCACATACCGCTCGAATTTGCTGCTCAAATTGTGACGTCTTACATGCCTCAATTGTATAGTGACCAGAATTGTGTGGCCTTGGAGCGATTTCATTCACAAGAATTTGTCCGTCCTCGTGAACAAACATTTCAACAGCTAATGTGCCTACTACCTCTAAGCCTTCAGCTAGCTTCAACGCGATTTCCCGAGCTTGAGTTGATATGGCATCCGTTATTCGTGCCGGGACAATCGATTGATGTAAAATGTTGTTTTTATGGATATTTTCAGCTACCGGAAATGTTTTTGTTTCTCCATTCCGTGAGCGAGTCACAATCACAGACACTTCACATTGAAATGGAATCCAGCCCTCAAGCACTAATTCACCAGCAGGCAATAGTTCACGTACTGCTGTTTCAAGTTCCTGTTCACTGCGCACAACAGCTTGTCCCTTGCCATCATATCCACCTCTGCAGGTCTTCAGCACCGCTGGCAGACCGACTCGATCTAATGCAGTATGAACATCTTCTAAGGAAGATACCTCTGCATAGGGTGCCACTGGGACACCTAACGATTCAATCGTTCGTTTTTCAGTTAGTCGATGCTGACTGACTCGCAGAACATCAAAGCCCTGTGGAAAATCTCCATGCTCTGTCAGCCATTTTGCTGTTGATTCATCTATATTTTCAAACTCATATGTTATAACATCACTTAACTCAGAGAGCTTAGCAGCCCCCTCAAGGTCATCATAGCCTGCCTCAATTACGTAATCAGCCACCTGTGCACACGGCGAATCTGCGCCTGGCTCAAGAACAGCAATTCGATACCCCATCTGTTTGGCAGAAAGAGCCATCATACGTCCAAGCTGCCCGCCACCAATAATGCCAATCGTTGAGCCTGGTTTTACAATTACTTTACTCATAATGTATCACTGCTCGCGAGTACGGCTTCTTCTGTTTTTTTACGTCGATTGAAAACCGCTTCTTGCACCACTTGATCGGTTGTTCCAATGATTTGTGCAGCAAGTAAACCTGCATTTGTTGCTCCAGCTTTGCCAATTGCAACAGTTGCCACTGGCACTCCACCAGGCATTTGCACAATAGATAATAAGGAATCTAATCCATTAAGTGCCTTAGACTGAACGGGTACGCCAATAACCGGAAGAGGTGTTTTTGCCGCAACCATTCCTGGCAAATGTGCTGCCCCACCTGCTCCAGGATAATGACCTTTAGTCCTTTTTCAACAGCTTCATCCGCATATTGAAACATAAGGTCTGGTGTGCGATGTGCAGACACTACTTTTTTTTCATACGGTACCTCTAGCTCGTCCAAAATGTCACATGCGTGTTTCATTGTTTCCCAATCAGATGTACTTCCCATGATTACGCCAACTACTGGCTCCATAACCATCATTCACTCCCTCGTATGACTGCTGAACTCAAACAAAAAACGCAGAATCAGATACTTTATCTGCACAATGAGAGAAAGATAGCTAATTCCGCGCTTTGACACACCTATTCCTATTAAAATACACGTAGGATTATAGCTGTGATACTTTCCCCCATAGTCTGACAATTTACGGTTATCAGGTAGAGACGTATGGGCCATATTCCCAAAATTATATGAGGTGTTATTTCGTTTTTTATCGACAATCCACATTAATCTTACAAGGTTATCTAAAGGGTGTCAACTAAAAGTCGAACGGTTTGATGCTTTTTGATATTCATTGTTCGTCTTCCTCTAAAACTCCTTCAAAAATGACCTGCTGATGACTAATTATTGGTGTTTTTGACCCATTTTCCTTAAAAACAGGCTTCTCCATTCGTCGAACTGGTCTGTATCCTTCTTTCTTCATTCGTTCTAGACATTCGGCCAAACTCTCATCAGACGCAACTGTAAATTGTTGCTTGCGTTTTTTTGCCAACATGATTCCTCCTGTTTCATAAAACAACTCACGTATATTGTAGCATGCGGTACCTTTTGATTCGACATATTCTACATAAAATTGAGATTGATTAGAACGATTACTTGGATTAAGATGGACATATCTTCCTTTTCAAAAAGAATGGAGTGATTAGCTCTGAAACGAACAAAACTCTTAGTTTTCGTGGGAATTTTAGGTCTATTAACCATCACACTTTTCTATGTATTATCCCCTTCAAATTCTGGGCCAGAACAGCAGCTTAATCGATACCTCAACTTATTGAATCAAAAAGACTTCCAAATGAACTCAGATAAAGCATTAAGCTATATAGATACCTCTCACACAAACGATACATACACAGAGCAATTCCAAACTCAGTTTGAAGAAAAGATTTTCTTTAATGAATATACAATTGGAGAGCCAATCGTTAAAAATGAACAAGAAACAAGCATCCCTGTTACTATTGTGTGGGATGAATACTGGAAACATGAGTTCATCTTTAACATGGAGCAAAAGAATCAAAAGTGGGTCATCGTTCCTGATGTCGAGTTACTATTACAAGTCGAAAATAATAGCACACCACCAGAACAATTTGTTCGATTCAATTTAAACTATGTTAATATGTTTGAGAACGAGACAGATACTAAGATTGAATTAGAAACGTTACCCCACTTTGCACTTCATCTAATCGGCATGCCTTCAGAAGTTCAATATGATGCTAGTAATCAAGCTTTTACATTACCCATAATGATAGATAGAACTAGATATTCAACAGTTCCACGAGGCTCTGCTACCTTTCCAGATGGAACGGAGACACATTTTGAGAGCCGTTTTACATTTCCTCCTAATTAGTCTTGTAGTTATCCAAGAAAAAAATGAGCAAAGGCATATGCCCTGCTCATTTTTTTCGGATACTCACAAAACGACTAACTTGCTCAAACTTTTCACTATACTTCCCATTTCGATCAAGCGCCTCTTCTTCTGCCTTTATTCTCACGAGAAGCATCGCGGCATTTAATAAGCTAAAAACGATTGCTGTCACATAAGCCTGAAAAATGAGTGGTAGAAAAAGAATCTCAATGATCACGACCACATAATTCGGATGGCGAATCCAACGATAAGGGCCACTTTTTACGGGTTCAGCTCCAGGCAAGACGATTATTTTGGTATTCCAGAACCTACCCAGAGTGAGCAATGCCCATACACGAATCACTTGCGCTACAAGGAATACAGCCAGTGGTAGTAGGCTCCACATCGTCCAAGAGGAATCCTTCAAAGTCACCTCTAGTAAAAGCGCTACAAAAAAACAACTGTGCAGAGCGACCATCACTGGATAATGTGATTCTCCTGCCTCAAACGCCCCACGTTGTTTCATCCATCGTTCATTTGACTTAGCAACACCAACCTCAGCTATTCGTTGCACAATGACGAGAACTATAAACAAGTAGACAAAACTCAATGGATAGCCCCCTGCCATTCAAGGTGAACGAGTTCAGAGCAGAAGCCGGGACCAAGGGCCGCCATCAATCCCCGATACCCTAAAGCTTGATCTTCTTCCATAAATTCTTTTAATACATAAAGCACAGTTGGTGAAGACATATTGCCGAACTTTCGGAGTACTTCTCTTGAAACATGTGTTTTTTCAGAAGAAAAACCTAGTGCTTTCTCATAAGACTCTAATACTTTTTTGCCTCCCGGATGTGCAATAAACGCATCAATTTCAGAAAGCCCTACTCCCTCAGATTGAAGAAATTCCTCTACATTTGGCTTTAACCATTTTTCAACAATACCTGGGATACTCCTTGAAAACACTACATGCAATCCAGAATCACGCACGTCCCAACCCATGATATCCTCTGATTGCGGCATTAATGTCGATTGACTACCATGATAAGCAGGCGAGGTGTCTTTCACTAAATCATATCGCAACTGACTCAAATCTCCTCCAATTAATGCGCAAGCAACTCCATCAGCAAACAGTGAAGTTCCGATAAGATTACTTTTAGAGTGATCATTATGCTGAAACGTAAGACTACAAAGCTCCACACATACAAGCAGTACATTCTCTTTAGGATGAGCCAGACAATAATCAAATGCTCGACTTAATCCTGCGGCTCCACCCGCACAGCCTAGACCCCAAATCGGAATCCGTTTGGTGTGCTCATCAAACGAAAGATGGTTCATCATTCGTGCCTCAAGTCCAGGTGTAGCCATACCTGAGCTTGTTACACAAATAATCGCATCAACTTCATCTACTCCTACACGTCTCTTTAAAAATTGAGTGTTCTGCAGGCAGCCTCGAATGCATTCCACTCCATACTTTACAGCTAACTCAATAAACAAATCATTTCTTTCTTTCAGCGTATGTGGCTGATGAAACCATTCCATTGGCGCAGCAAAATAACGCTCATCGATTTGTCCATTGCCAAACACCGTCAACAGTCTTTCGATATCTTCATAACTCTCACTAAATAACTCCCTTGCAAACTCCATTGTGTCATCCTGATGAAGCTTATGGGGAGGCGCATATGTACTAATCGAGAATATGGAAGGCATGACCTAATACCACCTCACAAAGTTAATACCTATAGATTGCTTCACAAAAGGAAAATTATTCATTTAGTTATTGGCAGAATACTCTCACTCAAGTAAACTAAAATGTAACTTAGATGAGGTGAAGAAAATGAAGCCAATATTAATTGATTTTCCAGACAGCTTTGAAACAGAACACTTGCTTATCCGTGCCCCAAAACCAGGTGACGGAGCACAAATGTATGAGGCCGTATGTGACTCAATCAACGAATTAAAACCCTGGTTACCCTTCGCACAATTTGAACAATCAATAGAAAACTCAGAAGCAAATATTCGCGAAGCACACGTAAACTTTCTCACCAGAAAAGACCTCCGCTTACTTGTGTTCCTAAAAGAAACTGGCGAGCTTATCGCTTCATCCGGCTTGCATCGAATTGATTGGGAAGTCCCAAAGGTTGAAATTGGGTATTGGATTCGCACAAATTATAGTGGTAAGGGATATATGACAGAAGCTGTAAAAGGCATCACCAATTTTGCAGTTAACGAATTAAAGGCGCGCAGAATAGAAATTCGTTGCGACGCTAAAAACCTCAAAAGTCGTGCCGTAGCAGAACGTCTCGGTTTTGAGTTAGAAGCCATTTTAAAGCAGGAGAGTAAAGCAATTGATAGTGATGAATTGAGAGATACGTGTGTGTTTGCGAAGGTTAGGTGATTATGCAAAAAAGACAGCGCCGAATTAATATCGGCGCTGTTTTCCTTATAGTGAAAGAGTATTATCCCTCTTCTTCCGTCTTCGATTTTGAAAAGCCGGGAAGACTAGGGCAAGCAGGGCCAACGCTAACATGCTGACAGTCAGTGGACTTTGGAGAAAAATCATCCAATCACCATTTGAAATAGTGAGCGATTGCCTTAGGCTTTGTTCCATCATTCCACCAAGTATGAAGGCGAGAATAAATGGTGCTGCAGGGAATGCAAATATTCTCATTAAGTATCCTATCACACCAAATATTACGAGCATGTAAAGATCAAATGTACTAAAACTTACTGCATAGACACCAATTAAACTAAAGATAATCACCAATGAAATCAAAAGTGGTTTGGGAACTAAAAGAATTTTCGCGAAATATGGGATAAGCGGCAAGTTTAAAATTAATAAAAAGATGTTACCAATGTACATGCTAGCAATGACTCCCCAGAATACGTCTGGTACTTCTGTCATTAACATTGGACCAGGTTGAACCCCTAATACTAGGAACGCACCTAACATGACTGCCGTTGTACCAGACCCTGGAATACCGAGACTCAAAAGTGGTACAAAAGCTCCACTAGTTGCTGCGTTATTTGCTGTTTCTGGTGCTGCAAGACCTTTAATCGATCCTTTCCCGAATTCTTCAGGTTTTTTAGCGATTTTTTTCTCTGTAATATAGGCAATAAAAGAAGAGATAGTAGCTCCAGCACCCGGAAGTACTCCTAGAATAAAACCTAAAAATGATTGTCTAGTAATCGGTCCACTCATTTCTTTCCAATCACTTTTAGATAGCTTAAGACTACCTATTTTTTTCATATCATTCATTGTATTCTCTTTTCGGCTTAATATTAAGAAACAGACTTCCGCAATAGCAAACAAGCCTAATGCAATGACAAGGAAATCGATTCCGTCAAGTAAATTAACACTACCAAATGTGAAGCGGTTAGTACCTGTTTGACCATCAATTCCAATCATAATAACCATGAACCCTAAAACGGCAGATATAAGTGCTTTTATCGTTGAACCGTCAGTTAAACTTGAAATTGCAGTTAGACCTAGAAGCATAAGCGCAAAGTATTGAGGTGGACCAAAACTAATCGCGACACTCGCTAACATAGGAGCGAACAGCATTAACAAAATAACACTAACCGTTCCTCCAATGAAGGAACAAAAAGCAGAAATAGCTAATGCTTTCCCAGCTTTTCCTTGCTTAGCCATTGGATACCCATCAAAAGCAGCAGCAACCGTACCGGCAACCCCAGGTGCGTTTAACAGAATCGAGGACGTGGAACCCCCATACATTGATCCGTAATACACACCTGACATCATAACTAATGCAATTGCTGGATCCATTCCGTACGTAATTGGAATCATAATAGCAATTGCACTAATTGGTCCAAGTCCCGGAATCATTCCAATGATAGTTCCGAGTAAAACCCCAATAAAAACAAAGAACAAACCTTCTATACTAAATGCCACTTGAAATCCTTGCATGATTCCATCGAAAGCCCCCAACACCCCAACCTCCTGTCTAAATGACTTTTATTGAATTAAAATGGCACAATTCCACTTGGTAAACGAATAGAGAGCAATTCATTAAACAAATAATAGACCCCGCCTGAGAACGTTATAGATGTTAAAATGTTTACTAACCAATTTTTAAATCCAAGTAGCCTTGAGCATGAAATGATAAACGCAATTGTCATAGGAATGAAGCCTACGATTTCTAACAGCGTTATATAGATAAGGATCAATACAAGAACTATAAGTAACATATAAGCTTCTTGCTTAGGGATTGTTCGTTTGGCTTTTTGTTCATCGGTGTCTGTATCCTTACTGAAGTAAAAGATAATAGATAACACAAGAAGAGTTATACCTAATAACTTAGGCATCATATCTGAATCAACCGGTACAAATGCATACTCAGGTAATTGAAAGCTAAGGTAAATCATAGTGACTGCTAATCCAGCAAATATAAGTGCAAGCCTTTGGTTTACAGTCTTTAGCATCATAACCCCTCCTATTGACCAAGTCCTAAATCGTTTATTAACTCTTCTATTTCTAGATTTTGTTCATCTAAAAAGCTTTTAAATTCCTCATGTCCCATAAACTCTTCATCCCAACCCATGGATACACGAATCTCATCAAATGCCTCTGACTCACTGGCTTCTCTAAACAAATCTTCATAATATGAGATTTCCGATTCACTCATGTCTCCAGGACCAAAAATCCCTCTCCATATCACAAATTGAGCATCTATACCTTGCTCCATGCCAGTAGGTATATTTTCGAGGAAATCTCCTTCTAATCGTTCAGGGGCTGTTGTTGCAAGAATCTTTAACTTTCCGGCTCGAGCCTGTTCTGCTGCTTCAGACATATCACTTGAAAGGACCTCTACACTTCCATTTAGAACTGCAGTCAAAGCTCCACCTTCTTGATCGGATACATATTTGATCTTCGTAATATCTACACCAGCTGCATCTGCAAATGTCACAAATTGCATATGATCCATACTTCCAGGGGCAGAAGCTCCAATAATTGAGACACTTGCAGGGTCGTCCCTCATGTCTTCAAATAACTCATCTAAGGTATCCCACTTCGCATCCTCTCGCACAGCAAATGCCCCATAATCAGCGATTAAATTGGCAAGGGGTGTAAAGTCTTCGTAACCATATTCGGACTGCCCATTTAAAGGAATGAATAATAATGGTGGTGAGGCAACAAATATATTATGTGGGTCGTTACGATTATTGATATATGCCCATCCCACAGCTCCTCCACCACCTGGCTTATTCACCACTCCAAAACTTTGATCTGCCAATCCTTCTTCTTCAATTACCTTGGAAAGCATTCTGGCTGTAGTATCCCATCCACCACCTGCTCCTGCTGGTGCAACAAACTCTATTGAACGATCAGGCTTCCAGTCTTCAGAGTCACCTTGCGCACTACTTCCTGTGTCACTGTTTGAGCATGCAGAAAGAACAATCATGAAAGCTCCGGCTGCTGACCACTTTACTAATTTCATTATGAGTCCCCCTTTTTTTGATGAACTTTGGTTTATCATAATGAGATTCGGTCACTTTGTAACCGTTTACAAAATTAATTCTATTAAGAATCTAAGCTGTATTTTGTTCATTTTGTTCACGCAAAAAAAAGACAAGCTTAGGAAGTTAGTGCATCGTCTTCCTAGCTCGTTTATGATAAAGTCTTTCTGGCCTACCTACCAGACCATACTCAAGCTCTGCTCGTGCCTCTTTAATCGTTATTAAATACTCAAGATATCTTCTTGAAGTAGTTCGTGACGCTCCTAAACTCTCACTCATTGCATCTGCTGTGATTCCTCCATCAATATTCTTTAATAGAGCTTTCACCTTATCTAGTGTAATTGGATCAATTCCTTTAGGCAGGCTACTTTCTCTACCATCTGCCTCAGTGTAAGCAAAGAATCGATCTGCATCCTCTTGGCTAATCTGTTCTTCTGCTTGTAGAAACATATGCCTGCTTCTTGCCTTACTTATTGCGTGCTCAAACCGCTCAAATGTAATGGGTTTAATTAAAAAATCTGTCACGCCATATTGATATGCCTTTCGAAATACAGCTCTTTCTGTAGTAGCTGTGATTACAATTATCGTTATGTTCGGTTGCACTTTTCTAATAACTGCTAGAAGCTCTGTTCCCTGTTGATCAGGCATATAGATATCCAAAAGAAGTATATCTGGGGTCTTTTCTTTTAGAAAAGATATGGTCTCTGCAGCCGTTGTTGCTTTTTCGATTACTTCCACTCCCGCAATCTGACGAATAAACTCTTGATGAATACCCGCTACACGAAAATCATCCTCTGCAATCAGTACCTTCAAAGTGAATCATCCCCTTTTGGAATATATACAGTAAATACAGCTCCTCCCTGTTTTTGATTATCAAATTCGATGGATCCATTTAGCTCTTTAACGGCTTCTTGAACAAGGGCCAAACCAATTCCTCTGTTCTTACCATTTTTAGTTGTATAACCTCTCTCAAATAACAAGTTAGCAGAAACTTCAGGTAGTCCTGGGCCGTTATCTGATATTTCTAGAACAACATCTTGACCTATATCCGTAAAAAAGATGTCTATCTTTCTATCAGACTGCCTACTAACAGCATCAAATGAATTCTCAATAAGATTTCCTATAATCGTAATTAAACTATTCATGTATGATTTTGGCAAAGGATGTTCCAATGAGCTTTCTTTGTTTAAAATGAATGAGATCTTTTTCTCTGAAGCTCGATTAATCTTTCCTAATAATATTGCTTGAATAGAAGGATCCTTACATTGCTCATACAAAATTTTTGATTGAAGCTTCTGTGTGTCTGTTTCCTTATGAATGAACCTAAGTGCTTCGTCTATTTGTCCAATTTGCAACAATCCGGAAACAGTATAAATTCGATTCGTATATTCATGAGCTTGAGCACGTAAATCCTGAGAATACTGCTGTACCTCAGAAAGAGTATTCACCAAATCCTGTACCTGTGAACGGTCTCGAAAACTTGCGACCAAACCGACTGTTTCACCCCTATTTTGTATGGCTGTGTAGTTAACAATGACTAAACGAGTGCCTAGTAATATCTCTTGGTTATATTCTGAGCTCTGCTCCCTCATGACTTTCTCTAGTGTTTCAATTGGCAGTAAGCCTTTAATCGATTTCCCAATAATTCTATCATCAAGCTGGAGCCAGTCTTTCGCAGCTTTATTTATAAGAGTAATGGCCTGATTACGATCAATTGCAATAATACCTTCCTGTACAGACTCAAGTATGGCGCTTCTTTGCTCATACATTGTAGCAATCTGGACAGGCTCTAGACCCAATGTGTCGCGACGTATACTATTAGCTAAAATGACACTTGCAACAGCTCCGAATAAAAATACCGTCATTGACCAAAATGCATAGGTTTTAAAATCATGATGAAAAATTGATTGAATTTCCTCTGTCATATATCCAACTGAGACAACACCAATTATCTGTCCATCATCATCTCTGATTGGAGTTTTCCCACGAAGGGACGGACCAAGTGATCCATCTGCCTTTGAAATGTAGCTTTCTCCATCTCTTAAGGCTAAATCATTATCTCCTCCTTGCATCTCTTCACCAATCCTATTTGGATCAATATGAGAATACCGAATATTTTTACTATTTCCAACAACAATAAATTCAGCCCCAACCTCTTCACGAATTCTTTCTACTATAGGTTGGATCGTCGCTGAAGGATCAGGGTGTTGAAAAGCATCTCTCACATCTGGTAATATTGCTACGGATTTTGCGATACTTAACGCCAATTCTCCTATTTGTTTTTCAGTCTGTTCCTTCTCAAGTTGATAAGATACAACAGTAAGAACAAAAATGATTGCGCTTACAATTGTAAGTACATAAGTTAATATTTTTGTCTGCAACTTCAGATTTTGTATAAGTCTCACATCCCTTTTATTAGGAATAGTATAAATCTAGAATAACACGCTTCTAATAAAGCGAGTACTCGAAGTAAATTTATTGTTAAAAAAAGTCGCCCCCAATGTGGAAGCGACTTTTTTATAGATATGTTTTAATGACTCAAAAACGCAAAGTATAGAACAAACACAACAAACAAGAAATACATAATAGGGTGGATCTTCTTTGCATTTCCACTTACAAGCATTGTGATTGGATATAAGATAAATCCAAGCGCGATTCCGTTTGCGATGCTGTATGTTAATGGCATAGCAACAAATGTTACAAATGCAGGAATGGCAATCTCCATACGAGTCCAGTCAATAAATCGTAGAGATGAGGCCATCATTACGCCTACAATAATCAGAGCAGCTGCTGTTACGTGACCAGTTACAACAACTAAAAGAGGTGAAAAGAAAAGAGCAACTAGGAATAACAGTGCAGTTACAACTGCTGTTAGACCCGTACGTCCTCCAACTGCAACACCAGATGTAGATTCAACATAAGCTGTTGTCGTAGATGTACCAAGTAGGGCTCCAATTGTTCCGCCACTAGCATCTGAGAATAATGCTCTACCTGCTCGAGGTAGTTTATTATCTTTTACAAATCCAGCTTGGTTTGCCACCGCAAACAGTGTACCAGCAGTATCAAAAAATGTTACAAATAAAAACGTAAGAATAGCAATGGCCATTTGAGCACTAAAAATTTCAGAGCTAGAAATATCAAATGCTGCAAAAAGTGTTGGAGACAAACTAGGAACAGCTGCAACCACTCCATCAGGTCGTCCAACTAAACCAAAGATAATCCCAACTATTGCGGTTATTGCTAGTCCGTAAAAGACTCCTGCTTTTAATCCCATAACAACAAAAATAGCTGTTAGCACAACCCCAAATACAGCTAATAATACAGGTCCATTCGTTAAATCACCTAAAGCTACAAATGTTGCTGGATCAGCCACAATAATTTCGGCATTCTTTAAACCTATAAATGCAATAAACAGTCCAATACCAGCACCTGCCGCATGCTTCAGCTCAGCTGGTATCGCATTAATAATAATTTCTCTAATTTTAAATGCAGTAATAAGAAGGAAAATAATGCTTGAAATAAATACAGCAAATAAGGCTGCCTGCCAGCTTAAACCCATTCCTAGTACAACAGTGTAAGCAAAAAACGCATTTAAACCCATACCAGGTGCTACAGCGATTGGATAATTAGCAACAAGCCCCATAATTAAAGAGCCAATCATAGCTGAGAGTGCCGTTGCCACAAAAACTGCGCTAACGTCCATACCGGCATCGCCTAGTATTAGTGGATTAACTCCTAGAATATAAGCCATTGCCAGAAACGTAGTAAGACCAGCAATTGCCTCTCTCTTTATCGTAGTACCTTTTTCCGTCAATCCAAAAAATCGATCCATGCTGCTCCTCCTTGGGGTCTTTCCCCATAAAAATAAACTCCGAGCATTCTGCTCCGAGCGACATACACATTACCATCAAGAATTGTTCCTTGTGACAGTATCGTAGTAAGCTCTTTAAGGCAGCTTGTAGAGACTCGCAGACCATATCTCCGCGAATATACGAAATCATATGTGGTTGGTTTACGAGATTGATTTTAGCAATCATTATCCACTTTGTCAATAAAAACCGAACGATAATCTAATTAAAAGCGCCATCATTCGGAAAAAAAGAATAGATACGTGTATGTGGATTTACGGATATTAGATGATTTTGAGAGTTAAGTAAGAGGTAGAGAGATTTTATCAAGAGATGAGGGGTTTTTCAAGAACGATGTCGCTCTTTTCAAGAATGCTGGCTTTTCTTCAAGACCGATCACTCCCTATCCAAGATGGCGAGCTCTTCTTCAAGATCAATCACTCTCCTTCCAAGAAGTCAGGTTCTTCTTCAAGTTAATTCACTCCCCTTCCAAGAAGTCGGGCTCTTCTTCAAGATTAATCAATCCCTTTCCAAGAAGCCGGGCTCTGCTTCAAGATCAATCACTCTCCTTCCAAGAAACTGGTCACTAAACCAAGAAAGGTCAACTTACATAAGGAATAAAAGTGAGCATTTTTATTAACTGTATTTGAACTTGGCCCCACCAAGAGCGCGTAGTGAATACCAAGTTCCTACTCTCCTCTCTCAACACCAGCAGTTCTTAAAAAAAACCCCACTCAATTGATGATCGGTGGGGTTGATTCTGTTATTTATGCTCAGGCAATTGAATCATATCTCCAGCATAAATTAGATCTTCATTTTCAATTGAAGAATTCATTTCAACTAGAGTAGTCCACTGAACATTTGACCGAAGTCCAATTTCAAAGAGTGTATCACCTTTTTGAATGGTATAGTTTGCGCTAACAGGATCCTCAGATTTCGGTTTTGTTGAGTCAACCTCGTCTGCCTCTCCAACTTGAATTCGATTCTCCGTTTCAGGTGAAATTTCTCCTGCTTCTTTAAGGTATGAAATCAAAAGCTCGTCTAGCGCACTGAATTCATTAGCTACTGGCAAGACAGCTAGGCTTTCGTATTCATCTCCGCCACTTGCAATAAAATCATTGGTCGCTAGAAGATAGGTCTCTGTTTCGTTTAATGGTTCCCCATTTATAACTACTGAGTGCACCCGATTTCCAGCTTCTTTGTGTTCGTCAAATTGGAATGAGAAGCCGCTGATTTGTGGGAAGCCCCCGCTTGGTTCGGGATAAGCTTTGACACCGTTTTCCAAAATCTCAAGTAGCTGTTCTCCTGTCACTTCTTTTGTGACTCCAAAATTTCCAAATGGAGATACTTCTACGATATCGCCTGTAGTAATTTCTCCTGCTGCGATTGATGCGCGAATGCCCCCACCATTTGTTAAGGCGATGTCTGCATCAGTGGATTCGCGCAGGACATCCGCAATTAAATTTCCAAGATTGGTTTCTTCCACTCGTACTTGTTCTCGATCTCCGATTAATTCAACAGCTGTTTGTCCTACTGGTTCTGCTAAAATCTCTTGCTGGGATTCTTCTAATTCTGTCAGAAGCTGCTCGACTTCTTCATTTGGTTCTGTCTCTTCTGTTTCATCTCGATTAATTAAACGCGCACTTCGTTCTGTTAGTGTACCGTCTTCAACTACGAGTTCTACAATCCCTAAGTTTTGTACGTATTCACCTGTGCTTGCAATCAATGTGCCGTTCTCAGCTTCGAGACCATTCTCCAATTCAGAGTGGCTATGACCGTCAATAATGACATCAATTCCTTCGACGTCTGCCGCTACTTTTTCACTAGTTTCCACACTTGATTCATCAATTCCAAGATGAGCAAGAGCTATGATGATGTCCACATCTTCCTCTTCTAGCTTGTCCACCATACGTTGGGCTGTAATTGATGGATCCTCAAATGTTACATCACGAACATTATTAGGGTGGGTTTTGTAGGAGGTTTCCGGTGTGGCCAAACCAAAGATGCCAATCGATGTTCCATTGATTTCTTCTATCATATAAGATTCGAAAAATGGCTCACCGGCGTCGTCAAGTACGTTCGCTCCAAGTACAGGAAAGTCAGCAGAGTCCTCTAGCTCCTGTAGTCGTTCCAACCCATAATTAAAATCATGATTCCCTGGAACTAAAGCATCGTACTTGAGTAGATTTAATGCTCGCACAATGGTTTCTCCTTGCTCAAGGGATGCAAAGGTTGTTCCGTGAAAGGTGTCCCCGGCATCAAGTAGTAATGAATGCTCCCCACGATTTTCTTCGATTAGAGTTGCTAGCTTTGCAAAACCCATGCCGTCGTATTCTCCTTCAAATGCTCGACCGTGCGAATCATTAGTATGCAAAATTCGAATGACATTCTCTTCGGCTTTTGCCTCCACTGCCCATGCTACAAGAAGAATTCCGGTCATGCTCATACAGCTAATCCATTGTTTTCTGTTCATGTGCCTGCCTCCTCATTGTATCTATGCTTCTAGTGTAGACTAGCAACATTAACGTCATGTATCAATTGGGATAACATTAGATGAAAAAAACCATCTTTTCTCCTACTCAGAGAAAAGATGGTTTGTTGATCCTTATTCCCACTCAATTGTGCTTGGTGGCTTACTCGTCACATCATACACTACGCGGTTTACGTGATTTACTTCATTAACAATTCGAGTTGAGATGAGCTCTAACACATCCCAAGGGATACGTGCCCAATCACTTGTCATACCGTCAATTGATGTAACAGCACGAATTCCAACTGTATAATCGTACGTTCTTGCATCTCCCATTACTCCTACACTTCTCATGTTTGGTAGGGCAGTGAAGTATTGCCAGATTTCGCGGTCGAGTCCTGCTTTTTTGATTTCTTCACGAAGAATATAATCAGATTCACGTACAATTTCAAGCTTCTCGTCTGTGATTTCGCCTAGTACACGAATTCCAAGGCCTGGTCCAGGGAATGGCTGTCTCCAAACAATTTCATCTGGAATACCAAGTTCTGTTCCAACTTTACGAACCTCGTCTTTGAATAACGCTTTTAGTGGTTCAATCAATTCAAAACGCATGTCTTCTGGAAGTCCGCCAACATTGTGGTGAGACTTAATGGTTTGAGCAGTATCTGTCCCACTTTCAATGATATCTGTATACAACGTACCTTGAGCTAGGAAATCCATGTCTTTGAGTTCAGTTGTTTCTTCATCAAACACATAGATAAATTCGTTCCCGATAATCTTACGCTTTTGTTCTGGGTCAGAAACTCCTTGTAGCTTAGTTAAGAAACGTTCAGCAGCATCAATCTTAATGACGTTCATGTTAAAGCCTTCACTGAAGGTTTCCATTACACTCTCTGCTTCGCCTTTACGTAGAAGGCCGTGATCAATAAACATACACGTTAGTTGATCTCCAATTGCTTGATGCAGAAGGACAGCAACAACAGATGAATCTACTCCGCCACTAAGCGCACAAAGAACATGTTTGTCGCCAACTTGCGCACGGATTTTTTCCGTTTCTACTTCAATGAAGTTCTCCATCGACCATTCGCCTTTAGCTTTACACACTTCAAAGGTGAAGTTCTTTAGTAGCTCATCGCCAAAGTCTGAGTGGCGCACTTCAGGGTGGAATTGTACTCCGTATAATTTTTGAGATTCGTTACTCATCGCAGCAACTGGACATGATGGATTAGATGCATCCACAACAAAACCTTCAGGTGGGGCAACAATTTTATCACCATGGCTCATCCATACAATTGTTCAATAGGAAGTCCTTTAAATACCTCAGATTGATTTTGAACGTTAATTAATGCTTTACCATATTCACGGTGTGAAGCAGCTTCAACAGATCCACCAAAGTGCTGGGTCATTAGCTGCATGCCATAACAAATCCCTAAAATTGGAACATCAAGATCATAAATCGCTGGATCACAATGAGGAGATCCCTCTTTGTATGCACTATTTGGTCCACCAGAGAAGATGATACCCACTGGATTCAGTTTCTTTATTTCTTCAGCTGTAATTTTGTGTGAATGAAGCTCACTGTACACACCAAAATCACGGATACGTCTTGTAATCAGCTGATTATATTGTCCTCCAAAGTCGAGAACAACAATCATTTCTTGATCAAATTCAGTCATGATATTCCATCCTTTTCCTATTAAATTGTACAATTCTACCATGAAGCAGTACGTAAAGAAAAAAGCTGATACTCTGCCTTTTGCAATTCATCGGCAGAATACAGCAGCTTCATACCAGAAAGCACGTTGCATTGGCTTTTAGAAGATTAATCATCTGATATTAATAGCTTCTGCTATACACGGAACTATTTTAACAAGGTAAACCTTAAGTGGTCAAGGTTTGATTTTCCTTACAATTCGCTCCCAGTTGTGCTTTTGTTCGTTCCATACGATAGATGATGGGTTTTCACTATATAATGTGCGCTCGTAAGCATGTGTTAATACCCTCATATCGTCAGAATTCAATTCTCGGTCAATGCGGTTCGCATACTCACGTAATGTTTCAGTCGTGTCTCTTTTGTATCCATTTATCTTTAATATCCATAACAGCCTTTTAAAAGCCTGTTCAAAGACTTGATCATCTTCTTTTGATAGATAGTATTTTAACACGAGTAGCGTTAAAATCGATTTTCGATAAAAGAACAGAATCCCAGCGAATAGTAACAACACAATGGCAGTTACCCAGTAACCTACGTATGATGAATTGTCCGTCTGATTGTCTAAAGCTGAAGGTTGATCGATCTCATCCTCTTCTGGCTCAACTTCAACTTCTTCATCCTCTTCTGATTCATCTTCTGAGTCTGTTTCCGTATCAGGGGCTTCAAATGGATCAGCTTCATTATCAATTTCCTGCTCAAATTCATACGTATTAGAAAAGCCTTTTGTTGGTTCAAAGGCCACCCATCCCTCACCTGGGAAATAGACTTCAACCCATGAATGTGCATTTGAATTTGATACCGTGTATACATTTACGTCTTCATTTGAATCAACTAGTGTACCAGGTGTAAAACCTTTTACCCATCTAGCCGGAATGTCCAAAGTTCGAAGGAGAACAATCATAGAGGTTGAGAAGTTGTCACAATACCCTCTTTGCGTTTCAAATAAAAACTGATCGACGTAATCTTCTCCTTGCTGAGGAACAGGCACATCTTCTGTTTCATACGTAAATTCTGGGCCAAGCAAAATGATCTTCAATTGCCTTAGCCTGATCATAGCGATTCCCTGCATCTTCAGTCAATTCAGCCGCAAGCTCAAACACCCTTTCCGGAACTGTATCCGGGAGTTGTGTATAGTATTCAACGACTTCATCAGGATCATTCCCACTCACATTCTTTAGTCCATCAATGTTGTAGCTTGTATCAACGAATTCAAAGCTATACTGCTCAAGGGAGAGAGGGTCATCACCAGACCGTATTTCTGCTCTTGCTGTATATTCGTCTAAAACAATAGGATCGCTATTGTTCTCATTAATCATCGATGAATATAGCTCTCCAGGGTAAAATAAATGGGGAAATCGGATTTGATTATACATTTGTACACCGGCTTCACGAACCTCTCGTTCAGCGGCATTAGTGGAGTCTACTGGTTCGTCCATTAACGTATTTTCATTAAAGCTTTCTGGTGTGGTATTCTGCAAGCCAACTCCACTATAAAAATCCTTTGTCTCACCTCTCCAGTACATTCCACGCTCAATTGAACCCAAAAATACTGGCGTATCATCGTCGAGGAAGCCTCCACCAAGCTGCTCGTCGTTATCTCCATACCCGATTCGCTGAGTACCTGATTGATTGGAGAGATCACCTGTTACTGCTGATTGCAAAAAAGGAACAGGGTCTTCCCATTGCGGACCCGGCTTCGGCGCAAGAGTTCCTACTATTCCTGTCAGCAACAACGCTCCAGTAATAACGATACTCATTCGTATGGGAAGATATCGTGGAACCTTGGAAAAGTGATGAGCTTCAAGAGTTCGATACATGGTAATCAAGCCAAGTAATAAAAATCCGATTCCAAAAATTCGAATAATCGCAAACGTGGCATCATATAGCGTAAATGTATCAATGACTGCGACATAGACAACAGTAAAAAACAGAAAGAAGAATATTCTTCTTAAATGAACAGTCCAATAAAATAATAGAAAACTCATGATTGATAATAAAACTAAAAAGAGAAAACTTCGAAAAACATCTGATAATTCATACCAATTTCCAGTTAGAATTCGCCAACCATTTGAAGTAAGATCTGAGAGAAATAATGTCATCCATTCAAATGGGGAAACGCCTCCAAGCTTGGAATAAAAAATAGAGACCACCAAGAATAATGACAACTCTAGTTAAGAAGCTAATTAATAGTGGAATTTGCAAAAATGACACCAAAAAGAAGAGTACTGTGGCTACCAAAAATCCACTTATATATCCTGTATCTGTCATCATAGGCAGGGGTAATAACCACTCTAATAACAAGAAAAAGCTTAGACCATACAGCAGTCCATCCCTACTATAATGCAGACTTTTTTTCTTCCACTTCAATTAACGCTCCCCCCTAACACTCATGATGTCATGTATATTGGTTCTATGCCTTTATGACGTAGACGTTCTGCCAAGCTCACTTGATCTGGTTCCATTTCTAATAGACATACTTTTAAATCTGCCTTTTCCAAAGCCAGTTTCTCAAGTGTTTTTATCACCGCTTCATCTAATTGCGCACAGATGTAAAAAACCGTTCGATTAGCCCACTGCCTGTATATGCGATGTGCTTCTGGTGCCGTTTGAGAATGTGCTTGAACAGTTGCAAGTAGTCGTAACCCTTTTTCCCACGTATGAACCTGTAAATCTTCAACGATCCATTCGTTTTCATGAGTATAAACGGCAAGTTGGCTTTCTATTTTTGACTCAAGAAAAGTAGAGGCAACTGAGGCTACCTGCTCTACAACAAGCTCAAATGCTTCATATGTTAGTTGAGGAGCATATGGGTCAAACGCAATAATGGTTGCATTTCCTTCATATGTCTCAAATTCTTTTGTCATTAACTCTTCTCTTTTTGCAGACTGCTTCCAATTAATACTAGTCAATCTATCTCCAGGCACGTAATTTCTCACTCCTGAAAGCGAGCGATCTTCATCCTTATAAGAAGGTTTTGCCGTTATACCCTTAGTTTGCTGGCGAGTTTGGAAAGAACTGATGTCTCCTAATTGACTATATCTCGGGAACACAGTCATTTCTGTCGCTTCTTTTACTCGCTGTTTTCTCTCAAACCATCCAAAGAAATCACTTGTTGTGATTTGCATCTCTTCAAACTCAAAATGACCGCGCTTAAGCTCCGTAATATGATAGCTAAATGATAGCTTTTTAGAAAAAGAGAAAAAGAACATGGCCTGTGCCCCTATTGCTTGTCCTAGATTAGCTGGTACGATATCTTGAATTCGCAGATAGATAAAAGGTTGAAACATCCTTTTACTAATTTCAATCTCAATTTCAACATCTTCCCCTGCATAATAGGATTTTTTTTGAAGGATTCGCTTGGTAGAAATTCGTGAAGTGAAGAGTACGGATAAGACAATCATTGTTCCAATGATTAAAACACTATAAAACAAAAACCAGCTAACAAAACCTCCCTGAAACATCGCATATGCAAAACAGCCTGCTAACAATAGCAAGCCACAAACCCCTTTCAGAATCGGATAGATAGGATCTAGCTTGCTCCTCACGAAGAAGTAAGCCTCCTTCTCGAAACAGGGATTTCCACACTGTTCAAAATTTGCTGTATCACTTCATCAGCGGATACATTTGACATTCTCGCTTGAGTTGACAGTGTTAGACGGTGTGCTAAAACTGGTCCTGCTAAACGTTTTATATCATCTGGCAACACATATTCTCTTCCAGCTACTAAAGCTAATGCTTTTGCTGCTTTCATTAGGGCTATTGAACCACGAGGGCTGACCCCTAAATCAATAAGCTCACTTTTTCTCGTTTCATGTACAATTTGAATTAGATAATTCTTTATATTCTGATCTGCAAAAATAGCCGCTGCTTGATCTCGTAATGTCAGTAGTTCTGATGTATCTAGGACGGCTTTAATTTGTTCTATCGGATGCTTATTCTCTAGACGATTAAGTATTTCAAGCTCGTCATCCAGATCTGGGTACCCTAATTTTATTTTTAATAAAAAGCGATCTAATTGAGCCTCAGGAAGTGGAAACGTACCAGCATATTCAATTGGGTTTTGGGTAGCCATCACAAAAAAAGGCTGTTCCAGTCGGTGAGTTTCACCATCAATGGTTACATTACCTTCCTCAAGTGCTTCTAGTAATGAAGACTGCGTTTTTGGCGACGTTCGATTGATCTCATCTGCCAATACAATATTCGCCATGATTGGTCCCTGTTTAAATTCAAATTCCTGAGTCTTTTGATTATATATTGAAACACCTGTTACATCAGAAGGTAGTAGATCAGGTGTAAATTGAATTCGTTTAAAATTGGCACCAAATGATTTGGCGATTGCCTTTACCATCATTGTTTTACCTACTCCAGGAACATCTTCTAGTAGGACGTGTCCTCCAGCAAGTAGAGCAACGAGACTAAGTTCAATTTCATTCCGTTTACCAACGACCACTCGTTCAATGTTAGCTATGACCTTTTCTACATGTTCAGTTGAATGCATCAAGCTGCCTCCCTTCGAATTAAACAAAATTGATTAAATCTTATATCCATACCCTCATTAAGGTTTCTAACACTTATTTTTTAAAAAAAGCGGTCTAATCCAAAAAAGGATTAGACCCACTTGAATTAAATCGTTTTTTGAAGAGTCTTGAGAATATCATTTTTAATCCAATCCCAAGCTCGTTTGGTCCTGCGTATACGTTTCACCCATTTCATTAGCAAACTGTTTAAAAGCTGCCTCGAAATCTAGTGATTCTTTTTCTGGTAGCTTTGCTTTTCGCTCTGCTACTAGTTCTTCAAGTTCAGGTGCTCTTGGACCCCATTTCATTACTTCATTGCCATCTTGATCAATGACTACAATAATCGGAATCGAGCGAGCTGTTCCATTTGTTAAGTATTGATCCATCAATTCTAGATGATCATCTCGTATGAAATAGCGTGTTTCAATTAATGCTTCATCTGCAATTCGCATAAAAATAGGCAGGTTCACCATTGCATCTCCACACCAATCAGCTGTAATGATTAGCGCTCTATACTTTTTAGGCTGAAGTGATTGCAGTGATTCTTTCTCAAAAGGATCTAAATGAAAAGAATTATATATCTTTAATAAATTCTCTTGTTTCACTTGCATTGAATGGATATATGCATAACGACTTAAGCCTTTTTCAAACCATTGATTTAAATCTTCCAAGGTCCTTCCTCCTGTCCTATTCTATGGTCTATCGTACCATGTGCACCACTATCAGGCAAAAAGAAACAAGCACCGTAATGAAAATGATACAAAAAAAGAAACACAGTCGAAACCGTGTCTCTTCAATTACATTATTCCGTTTCTCCAAGCCACTCATCAACCTTGTCACGATTCTTTTCAATCCAATTCGCAGCCGCTTCCTCTGGTGCTACGTCGTCCTGAGAGATTTCAAGCATAATTTCATTCATATCTTCTGGCTCCCAGTAAAATCGATCAAGAATTTGGTATGCTTCCGGCATGTCGTCCTCTAATCCTTCACGCACCATTGTGCGAATCTCACCCTCTGACTCATAGATTCCTTTTGGATCTTCAAGAAACTTCAAGTCATACGTATTAAACATCCAGTGTGGCTGCCAAGCAGTTACAACAATGGGCTCTTGATTCTCGTAGCTATCTCCAAGTGCTGCTGTCATGATGGCATCTGAACTTGCTATTAATTCAACATCAAGTCCATATTCAGAAATTACTTGCTCAGTTGCAGTCATGACACCAGCCCCTCCATCAATTCCGGTAATGGAGTCAATGTGATCTGATGTGATATCTTCAATACTATTTACATCTTCCATATACGTCGGAACGGCAAGTCCAGTGATCGCTCCTTCTAGATTGGCCCCCAATTCAACCATTTGATCCCCGTACTCTTCATATGAAGAAGCCATATCATTCGGTAACCATGCCGCAACAAATCCATCGGCATCACCAGTTGCCACACTACTCCACATTGGTCCCTGCTCAACTTGTGTCATAACGACTTCATAACCCGCTTCATCAAGAACCTGACTAATCACATTTGTTGAAGCAATTTCTGAATCCCATGCTACATAAACAAGTTCAATTTCTTCTCCTGCACCTTGATCATTTCCACAAGCTGCCATAGCCAGTAGTGATAATGAAGCTACCCCTGTACATACTAATTTCTTTTTGTTAACGCATACTCTAAAGATGTTACATCGCCTCCACTTATATACTGTGTTAGATAAGTTTAATATAAATTAAACGAACTAGCTCGACTATAACATACCCTTTTGAACTGTCAAATAAACAACAATTTGATGATCTCATTGATTTCTGCTCTAAAATCGGTCTATACTATGTCTACTGAAAATTTTAAATGTATTAAATCACTTAAATTGATGAGGTGAAAAAATGGCGGATGAATTCAATAAAAGAAAATCAGATGAATTGCTGTTAATAGATGAAATTGTTAAAGAGGGCCTCGCAGATACGATGGACATGTATGGTGGTAGTCGTTCTGTTGGCCAGATATATGCCATTCTCTATATGAATGGTGGTCCAATGACTCTGGATGAATTACGAGATGAAACTGGCATGAGCAAAGGAAGCATGAGTCTTGGCGTACGCAAATTATTAGATGATAAAATCATTCATCGTGTTTTTAAACGTGGTGAGCGCAAAGATCTTTACCAAGCAGAAGGTGATTTCTTTCAGTTCTTCTCATCCTTCTTCACAAAGCGCTGGCAGCGAGAGGTAAGTGTAAATGTTCACGCAGTCAAACAAGCTCAACCTAAGTACCAAGCGATTATTGATAACCCAGACAGCTCAGAGGAAGATCGCCTGGAAGCCAGTAGAATGCTAAACAAGATCACAGATTCATTGAAGTACTATGATTTTTTAGATGTAATGGTGGATGAGTTTCAATCAGGTGACTTTGTTCAGTATTTAAATGAAAAATATAATCTTGAAAATAGATAATGTAAAAGCGGTGTGCATCGACGGATGTGCACTGCTTTTTTTATTGCAGGCGCTATATATGCTCAAAAAATCCTATGAAGTGCTCAAAAACAACACCTACCAGAGCAAAAAATCCGTAAATGCTCAAAAAACTACGTACAAGGAGCAAAAAGGTTGATGGCACGCTCAAAATTATGCAAAATGCGCGAAATCTAAGACTTGTTGCTCAAAAACAATCTTACTCTATCTGCATCACTTTCTTTGACAGATAAAATATGTCGTGTTACATTTTATTTGTTCAATACATTTAATTTATATTAAACGAAATAATCATAAGGAGTGTTCATATGCGTTTAAATATGTTTATAAACGGTGAATGGGTTTCTGCGATCAGTAACAAAACGCGAGAGATCATCAATCCTTTTAATCAAGAGGTCATCGCAACTGTTGCTGAGGGTAATCGCGAAGATGCTACGTTAGCCATTGCCGCAGCGAGAAAAACATTTGATGAAGGGACATGGGCCGCAACTCCAGCAAGTGAACGCGGAGAAATTGTTCGTAAAATTGGCGAATTAATCTTACAGGAAAAAGAAGAATTAGCACGCTTAGAGACACTAGATACGGGAAAAACAATCGAAGAAAGCCGTGCAGATATGGATGACATCTCCAATGTTTTCTTTTACTTTGCAGGTCTAGCTGATAAGGATGGTGGCGAACTCATAGAAAGCCCGATTCCAAACTCAACGAGCAAAATTGTACGTGAACCGATCGGAGTTTGCGGACAGATAACACCTTGGAATTACCCGCTACTTCAAGCAGCTTGGAAACTCGCTCCGGCACTTGCATCAGGAAATACATTGGTGCTGAAGCCTAGTGAAATCACACCACTTACCTCTGTTAAAGTATTTGAATTATTTGAGCAAGCTGGTGTTCCAAAAGGAGTAGCCAATCTTGTTCTTGGTGCAGGTGCTGAGGTAGGAGCTGAACTTGCAGAGAATACAGATGTTGACTTGATCTCCTTTACTGGAGGCATTGAAACAGGAAAAACGATCATGCAAGCTGCAAGCACAAATGTAAAAAAAGTAGCACTTGAGCTCGGTGGAAAGAATCCGAATATCGTGTTTGCTGACGCTGACTTTGATGTCGCGGTTGATCAAGCATTAAACGCGGTCTTTTTCCATGCTGGTCAAGTGTGTTCTGCAGGCTCAAGATTACTAGTTGAAGAATCAATTCATGATGAATTTGTTGATGCCTTAGTTAAACGCACAAAACAGATTAAACTGGGTAACGGCTTTGATGATTCTACACAATCTGGTCCTCTCATTAGTGCTGAGCATCGTGCAAAGGTTGAGGGCTACGTAGAAGTTGGTCTTCAAGAAGGCGCACAGCTTGTTGTTGGTGGAAGTCGTCCTGATAAAGCTGAGCTTCAAGACGGATTCTTTTACCTGCCTACAATTTTTACAAATTGCACATCTGAGATGAGAATTGTCCAAGAGGAAGTATTCGGTCCCGTTCTTACCGTAGAAACCTTCACATCAAAAGATGAAGTAATCAAAAAAGCCAATGATACCATCTACGGCCTCGCTGGAGCTGTATTCACTAGTGATATTGATAAAGCAGAAGATGTGGCTCGTCAATTACGTATGGGAACGGTTTGGATTAATGATTTCCATCCTTATTTTGCTCAGGCACCTTGGGGCGGATACAAACAATCAGGCTTCGGACGGGAGCTAGGCAAGGTTGGCTTTGAAGAATACACAGAAGTGAAGCATGTTTATCGCAACACAAAACCAGAAGCAGTTCATTGGTTTAAATAATAGATACCTCACAAAAAAAGGAGACGATGACAAATGAGTATGCATATGAAAGTTGAATCAATGTTAGGCTATCATACGTTTGAATTACCAACAGCAATCAAACACGGAATTGGGTCAATCAAATATTTAGGTGATGAAGTCAAAAACCTAGGTGTCACTAGAGCATTACTTGTTACAGACCCTGGTATCTACAATGCTGGAGTTACAAAACCAGTTGAAGAAAGCTTAAAAAAAGCGGGGGTTGAAGTGGTTGTTTTTAATAAAGTTGAACCGAATCCTCCTACTAGACTGATTGCAGATGGCTCTGCATTCTATCGTGATAATGATTGCAATGGTCTTGTTGCGGTTGGTGGCGGGAGCTCTATGGATACAGCTAAAGCCATTGGTGTTGAAATCACTCATGATGGACCCGTTCTTGACTACGAAGCAGCGGAAGGAAAAAAACCACTTGAAAACCGCATCCCTCCTCTAGCTACTATTCCAACAACAGCTGGAACTGGCTCTGAGGTGACTCAATGGGCAGTTATTACAGATGAAGAGCGTGAATATAAATTTAACACAGGTGGACCTCTCATTGCGGCGCACTTAACAATCATTGATCCAGAACTTCACACGTCAATGCCTCCACATGTAACAGCAATGACAGGTATTGATGCGATTGCACATGCGGTTGAATGTTACACAATGAAATATGCACAACCGGTTACTGATGCCGTTGCCTTACTTGCAATTGAGTATGCTGCAACATACATCCGCCGCGCTTATTCAGATGGCGATGATTTGGAAGCACGTTATGGTATGGCACAAGCTGCAATGCTTGCGGGACTTTCATATGGAAGCGAATCGGCTGGTGCTGCGCATGCCATGAGTCAATCACTTGGAGGCATGGTACCCGTTGCACATGGACAATGTGTAGCCGCTATGATGGGACCCGTAATGGAATTCAACTGGAAAGGAGCTCCAGGAAGATTCGCTCGCATTGCTCAAGCATTCGGCATCAACACAACAGACATGACGACTGACGACGCAGCAAAAGCAGCCGTTGAATATATGTATAAACTAGTCGAAGAGCTTGATGTACCAACTCTTGAAGAACAAGGCGTAGATCCAGAGCAAACCGAACGTTGGGCAAAAGAAGCACTAAAAGACCCACAAACAGTTGGGAACCCACGCGACCTAACACTTTCTGATTACGAATGGTTATACAAACGTTGCTTTAACCTAGTACCAAGTTCAATTATATAATCATTTAGAGCGAGATCACGTTGCTGATCTTGCTCTTTTTTATGTCCATTCTCAACTTTTCCCACCTCCTGTTATACATAACCAGAAAACATCCTGCTCATCCTAGAAATATAAATGGAGGTGATTCGTTTGAAGAATATTCATTTTTTCTCTAGTCGTTTAGGTTTGATTCTTTTTATTTCTGTATTTGTGTTGGTCTGCCAGTCTTCTGTTGACCATGTGGAAGCAAGCTCAACACCTGATACGATTGTCTGGATGACAGATACACAATATTATTCTAAAGAATATCCAAGTATTTTTATGAAGATGACAAATTGGATCAAAGAAAATCAAGTCTCTCATCAAATCAAATACGCTGTTCACACTGGTGATATTGTCGATCAATATAAGGAGAAAGATCAATGGAAGGTAGCAAACAAAGCCTTAAAAAAACTTGACCATTCCCCCATCCCATACGGTGTTTTAGCTGGTAATCATGATGTTGGACATAGTCGTGTAGATTATAAAGAGTTTAGCCATCACTTTGGAGAAAAACGATTTAAACACCAAAAGGAGTATGGCGAATCCTATCAAAACAATCGAAACCATTATGATCTTATCTCGGCTGGTGGCAGAGATTTTCTTATGCTTTATCTTGGTTGGGGTGTCACGGACAAAGACCTTAAATGGGCCAAATCTGTACTTACAGATTATCCAGATAAGCTTGTTTTTTTAAATGTACATGATTATTTAAAGGCTGATGGTTCCCGTTCCACTCAAGGAGAGCATTTATTTAAAGAGCTTGTTACAAAGTATCCATCTATACATGCAGTTCTATGTGGACATTACCACGGAGCCGCTAAAAAAGTTGATGCAATTGATGATGATAATGATGGCAAACCAGATCGAACGGTTTATCAAATGCTTGCTGATTATCAAAGTGGACCTTCAGGAGGACAAGGTTATATGAGGTTACTTTCAATTCATTCGAACAGTACGGATGTCATTGTAAGTACCTACTCACCTTATCTTGATCAATATAATTACTATAAAAATGAAACGGATCCCGGCAAAGATCATTTCACAATCCAACTTCCACTCCAAAATAAACAAGAGCGACCTCATCCATAAGTAATGGAGAACTGAGATCGCTCTTGTTTTTCAAATTAATTCAATTGCTTTTCGATAAATAGTTTTGTTAGGGCAGCGTATTCCCTTATATGTGACTGAATGACTGATATCTTTGGCGTATCACCTGGTACTCCTGTTACATGTAACTCTTGATCATCCGCCATGAGAACTGCACGGTATAAGTGAAACCCGTTACTAACAACAATTCCAGTGCCACTTACGTCTGAAATGAGTTCCTTTGAATACATAATATTTTCGTATGTAGAGGTTGAACGATCTTCAAGTAAAATGCGTGATTCATCTATACCAAGCTTGATCAGCCCTCGTTGGATAGCCAACGCCTCTGAGATGTCTTCATCCGGACCTTGTCCTCCTGAAGCAATTGCAATCGTTTGTTTGTTTTCCAATAAATAAGCTGCGGCAGCATCAATTCGATATTGCAAACTGAGTGATGGCACTTCACCCTTAACTCTTGCTCCGAGTACGATTAAATAATCTGCTTCTTGAGGTGGCTCCTGATGACTATATTGATAGATTTTTGTTTGTAAGAAAACAGCATAAACTATCGCAATTCCAATGAGTAAAAACAAACTAATTTTCACATACATGGTCTTCACATCCTTTTATTCTTCAATGTTCGATTTATTTAGCTAGATTTTTTAAAAACCGTTCTTTCGTATAACGAATCATCCATATCCTGTTAATTACTCCTAGTATAAATGATTTTTTCTAGAACGGTTAATTTCCCAATATTCAAAATTCCTTTGAATATGCTTTCCCTAAACAACAAGTCCATTGTTACATGCTTTTAACTTGACATGACACTTCACGAAATGCCTAAAAACGTAGGACTAATGACTGATACATTCTCTTTTCGTTGTTTTTCGTATTCTTTGAAACTATCACATGGTTCTGTATAATGAAGCCAAATTCTAGTGATTAGCCTCAAAGGAGCTGAATATGTGAGACAGAAAAGAATGAGAATAAGTCTATTGTTTGTTTTTATTTTAATGAGTTCTTTTCTTATTTCCAGCCTTGCAAATGCTGCGGAAGGTACAGTTGATGTATCAAGCTCATTAAATGTCCGCTCTGAACCCTCTGAATCTAGTGCCATAATAGGGTCATTGTCAGCAGGTACTCAAATATCATATGAAGAGACTGGTAATGGCTGGGCATCAATCGATTATAATGGTCACACCGGATATGTAGCAACTGAATTTCTATCAAGTGCGACCTCAGATGGAGCTCGTGCCAATTCGGTTTCAGGTCAGACCATTGTGATAGACCCTGGCCATGGAGGAAATGACCCAGGGGCAGTTGCCAATGGCCTGCAAGAAAAAGATGTTGTCTTGGATGTTGGACAGCGTGCCGCTGAAAAACTGAGGTCATCTGGAGCAAACGTCATTATGACTCGTTCAACTGATGAATTTATTGAACTCGAAGAACGTGCAGCAATTGCCAATCGTGCAGGAGCCGATATTTTTGTAAGTATCCATGCAAATGCAGCCGCTGCTACATCTGCTAGTGGTACAGAATCTTATCATTTTCCAACAAGTACAAATGGACAAAGGTTAGCCTCATCGATCCAAACAGAGCTTATAAATGAACTAGGAACAAGAGATCGTGGCGTAAAAGATGCCAATTTTAGTGTTTTGCGAAATACTGCAATGCCAGCTACGTTGCTTGAATTAGGTTTTATTACTAATGCTGCTGAAGCTGACAGAATGAAGACATCAAGTTTTCGAGAGAGTGCCGCAAATGCTGTTCATGACGGTGTTCAAAGCTATTATGGTAATTAAGAGATTTCACAGCCCATTTTTCTTTTAGGACACACCAAAAGTCGGACAATTCCATATGGTGTACTAAAAAGAAAGGTGGTACATCTTATGGGTTACTATGGTGGGTATCCTGGAGCTTATTATAGCCCACAATGTTACGGGTACGGATATTCCTATCAACCATGTTGCAACAAGGGCTATAAAAAAGGTCCAAATACAGGATTCTTCTTCGCTTTGATTGTTCTACTTTTTATCCTATTTGTCATCATCGGTGGGTTTGGGTATTACTAGGAAATGCATGAGACATAGTAATACGTACAAAATGAAAAGAAGAACGATTCAGGATTAGATTCAGTACATTGCTGCAGAAGCATCTTACGTTAATATGTATTTAAAACAAAAACAACGAACGATCCATCACATCAGGATCGTTCGTTGTTTTGTTTCATTCATATACTGTCGTCTTAGCTTTTTTAATCATTCACGGTCGGTAATAAGGATATGGTTGATATGGCGGGTACGGTTGATACGGTGAGTACGGATATGGTGGATAATAATACCCATAAGGTTGCGGCTGATTAAATGCATTGCCGGCAAAACTCCCTAGAAAACCACCTAATAAACCTCCGCCAAATCCTCCACCGAAACCTCCAAATGGTGGTCGATATGGTGGTCGACCATAACCAGGTCGCCGTAATTGTCTATACTGATTCGTTGGATACATGAACTTCCCTCCCTGTAAGGGCAATCCATATAGTCTATGCAATCAGCCTACATAAGGTGATTGCCTAACGGAGATTTGATTCAAGGATTGTCGCAACTTTGTCGACAACATAACCGCTACCACCTTTATCACTCACGTCGTCAATCATCATGACAACAAGTAATTCAGGATCATCATCCGCGTCAACAGCAACAAACCAACCATGCTCTTTTCCTTTTTCTTCTCTTGTCGCTTTTAATTCAGCAGTTCCCGTTTTTCCTGCAATTCGAACGCCATCAACTGCAGCCGCTCTGGCTGTACCTTTGGGATCCTCAAGCACGTCAACTAAATCTTGCTTGGAGCAGGTCTGCATGTTCTTGAGACATGACCGCTTCTTTCCAAATTCCTGACTCACCATCAAGCTCAAGAACAGGCTGAATCATATTACCTTGATTCACAATTGTTGTGTAGGCTAACCCAAGGTGAAGCGGGTTCATTAAGATTTCACCTTGACCATAGCCACTATCTGCAAGCTGAATATCATTACGCATACCTTCATCACCAGTCAGAGATGATGTATGAAAGATAGCTGGTAATGGCAACTCTTCACCAAAGCCAAAATCTTCAGCACCACTACTAAATGCGTCTTCGCCCAAATTAAGAGCTTGCTCGGCAAAATAAATATTATCCGAATAGACCAGGGCTTTACGCAGATCTACCGGTTCCTCGTAATCATGTACACGTGTCACTTCATAGCCGCCCCAATCTGATCCCTCAGGCTGCCAGCTTTTGCCTTGTACGTCTAGTGTTTCACTTGGATCAAGTGTACCCGCTTCAAGACCAATAGCCGCTGTAAGCAACTTAAAGGTTGATCCTGGGGAATACGTTTGTACAAATCGATTTAATAATGGATTATCTTCTGTTTCCATATCTTCACGTTGTCTGGATGTAAATCCAACCGCCGCTAGATTCGGGTCATAGGAAGGCTGACTAACTAAAGCCAAAACTTGTCCATTCGTTGGATGAATAGCCGTAGCTGTACCAGCATCGTCTCCAATCTCGTCAAAAATCTCTTGTTGCAAATCCATATTAATCGTAAGTGTTATGTCTTCACCATCTTCAGGCTCTGTCTCAAGAATGGTCTCTTCTATCTCATCATCAGCATTTTTTGTATATAAAGTTCCTCCACTTTCCCCACGAAGTCGGTCTTCATAAGCTCGTTCAAGTCCAGTCTGTCCAAGCTTGTCATTTGGGCCATAGCCTTTATCCTTATATTCTTCTAGCTTTTCTGCTGTAATATCTCGCAAATACCCGGTTAGATGTGCTGCAACTTCCCCATATGGATACTCGCGGCCATCAACCTCTTTATAACTCGCTCCTGGAATCTGCCTTAATTCTTCCTCTGCCCAATCAATTTCTGAAGCTTGGGGCAAAATGAATCGGAACAAATACTTCATCGGTTACCCATGACTGATCTAGTCTTGATTCAATTGTTTCCCGAGAGACACCAGTAAGGTCAGAGAACTCAGTGACAAAGTCTTCTCTATCCTCAATTTCACCTGGCACACTGCCGATTTCAAGTACCTTTCCATTTACAGCTAACCCATTCCCCTCTCGGTCAAAGATCTCACCTCTTGTAGGAGCATTGGGACTAACACGAAATCCCCCACCCTCGGGTAACGATGGGTACACTAATGTATCTTGCCACGCGATAGCCCAGCTATCACCCTCTTCTTGCTCTTCTAGATTCAAGGAGATATCCTGCTCAAAATCTACACTGCCAAGAGGAGTTGAGACTGCCACATTTAAAGGAACTGTAAACACATTTTCCTCCGCCTCATTATTGTCCTCTTCTCCATCTGTTGGATAAACCGCTTCAATCTGCATTTCACTTGCCTGCATCTCATCGTATAAATCAGTCATACGCTCTATATATGCTTCTTCTGATTGATTCTCTTTTGATTGTTCATCTAACATCGAATACATTTCTTGATAATTTTGATTAGACCAGCTATCAATGAATGCATCAAGTGTTTCTTTAGGATCCGGTTCTTCGCCGAAACAGCCTGTTAAAAGCAGACTTGTTAAGAGACCGGTCAATACGATTCCCTTTTTTGTGTACTGCATAAAACCCACCATCCAATTCCTAGTTATCTATGTATGACATCAAATCTCCTACCAGTTTACCATATTTATTAAAATTCATCTGAGATTTTTAGGAAAAAGCTGGATTATTCATGTTCACGATTTTTATTTTCCTTACGAGCATTACGCAACATAAAAAAAATACACTGGCGTTATATGTCAGAGGTATTCTTCCATTACATTCGGTGTTCGTAATCAATCATACGCACCCTCAATATTTTATTTTTTTTGTGCTTTTTGTATCCATCGTAACTCTTCTATCTTCAGTTCCTTTAATTCCTTTAGTTCTAATAGAATCACGTAAAGCAAAGTAATGGGAGTACAAATGATGAAACTAACTGCTAATGTCATCATTGTGTTTCCAAATAGACCGAAGAAATCAAAAACATTCGGAAGAATCCAAAACAAAAAAATGGTTATGATACCGTAAATGATATATAAAGGCACAAAAATGTTAACCTTCTCCCTTTACCAAGACAATTGTTTTTAAAGCTGATCCCCCACCAGAATACTTACCCCATAAGATACATAACTGGTTATTTATACTTCTACGTAAGCACTTTGATTCCTTTTGTTTAAAAAAGTTGTTAATGAATAAATATCAACACGAACAATGTGGATGAGTCGCAATACTATTTTAGAAGTTCACTTTTTTCCATAGGTAACTCAATCCCACTTACAATGAGCAGAAACAAGCTCCGGACATACACGAAGACTCCCATGGAACGCGGAGTCCGGAGCGGAAGTTAGTATTACTCCATTAATTTAAAGAACAAAAAAACCGAACCACTATGTAAGTCAAACAACATAGTGGTTCGGTTTCAATCGACCTTATTCTGAGTATTTATCAATAATCGTTAGTTTTTCTTTAATGTCTGTGCGTTTTTTCGGTTTAGGAACGTCTTTTATATAACCTAACATCAGCGTAGCCACAATCTTCTCTCCAGGCTCTACTCCAATACTTTCACGGAATGTTGGATTGTAAATCCAGTCATTTGAACGCCAAATCATTCCAATATCTCGTGCCCATGCTGCCAGTTGAAAGTTTTGAATCATTGCACTTACTGCTGCGTGATCTTCATCCCACGTTTTTTGACGTGGGTCTTCCGGCATAACCACTACTAAATGTACAGGAATAGAGCGGAAGTGATCTGCTTTTCTTTTAACACCATCTGATACTTCACCACCAGGAGCTGGTTGTGAGTTAATAAAAGCTTGGATAAAGGTTTCTGTTCCTTCTCCCGTATATAATAAGAAACGCCAAGGCTCCGTCATCTTATGGTTTGGAGCCCACTTTGCCACTTCAAGTAAATCAATAATCTCCTCAGTTGGCACTGCATCTGGCTTAAAGCTTGTAATCGAACGTCTGCTTTGAATAATTTCATCAATACTCATTTGTATTCCTCCTGCATCTCAATCAAACAATAATCATTCTCAATTAAACTTTATCGTAATAAGCTAGTCTTTGCAAGGAAAAAAACAGACTATATCGATTAGCACCCTTTTTCTTAAAAGTTGTAAAAAAACTGTTGCCATATGGAATAATACTGGGTAGAATGAAGAAGATTAAAAACATTCGTGCTATTAAAAAACGAAAGGAGCTGTGTGAGATGAGAAAAGTAATTGATCGCCATTCATTAATTTTATATCCACACAGCTTCTCGTGATCATTCAGTTATTTATAATTGTTGAATGAACTTTGGGATTAAGCTGTGTAAACAGCTTGCAGTGAACTCTATAAATCAGGGGTGTCGTGTATAGCGACGCCCCTTTTTTGTTTGACTTTTTTTATCTATATTAAGGATGTGTTGCCTATGTTCCGTGTATTTAGTCAATTATCATGGTTTTTCAAAGAACAATGGAGACGTTATACTGTCGCTATCTTTCTACTCATTATTGTCAGCTTCATCGACTTGATGCAGCAAGGCTACTCGGTTTGATTGTAGATGATTTTCAAATTGGATCATTAACATTAAACAAGGGTCTTGGCTATATTGGTATTTTTCTACTCATTACCGTTTCTAGTTATGGCTTAACGTATATTTGGATGTCAAAATTATTTGGCGGTGCCCTGTTAGTTGAGAGGAAACTGCGATCACGTTTTATGGGTCACCTTTTACGTATGGATGTTCCATTCTTTGAAAAAAGAAAAACTGGAGATCTAATGGCTCAAGGGACAAACGACCTAAAAGCAGTTAGTATGACAGCAGGATTTGGTGTTTTAACATTAGTTGATTCGATTGTTTTTATGTTAATCATCCTTGGTGCGATGATTATTCTCGTAGATTGGAAGCTCACATTGGCTGCCGTGCTTCCGTTGCCTCTAATCGGCATTATGATTTCTATTTTAGGTATCAAAATACACGCTAGGTTCACAAAAGCACAAGAAGCGTTTGGTTCACTAAATGGACGTGTGCTTGAATCAGTAGCTGGCATGCGTGTGATTCGTGCATTCCGTAGAGAACGTCACGATGAAAACAAATTCTTAAACATGAGCGAAGATGTTTATAAACGAAATCTTGAAGTAGCAAAAATTGAATCTTTATTTGAGCCAGTGGTCAATATTGTGGTCGCACTCAGTTATGTGATTGGACTTGGTTATGGTTCCTATCTCGTTTTTGCTCAAACGATCACCCTAGGTCAACTGATTACGTTTAATGTGTATCTAGGAATGATGATCTGGCCAATGTTTGCCATTGGAGAGCTGATTAACATTATGCAACGTGGATCCGCTTCCCTTCAGCGTGTTAACCAAACATTAGCTGTTGATCAAGCAGTTCAAGATCCAAAAAATCCAGTTGCAGCAAATCACGAGGCAAATGTAACTTTTAATAACGTAACTTTCAGCTATCCATCATCAGATCTAAACAGCTCCAGGATCTCTCGCTTGATATTCTTTCCGGTGAAACGATCGGTATTGTTGGAAAAACTGGTAGTGGAAAGTCAACATTTATTAAACAGCTCCTTAAATTCTATCCATCAGGCAAAGGTAGTTTAGATGTTGGAGGTCATTCGGTTGATGAGCAAAGCAAATTACACGTTCGCTCTAAAATTGGTTATGTACCTCAGGACCATATTCTTTTTTCAAAAACAGTCCGAGAAAATATCCTCTTTGGTAAACCAAATGCTACTGAGCACGAATTAAATGAAGCCATTCGAATCTCTGCCTTTGACCAGGATTTAGCGTTTTTACCTGATGGTCTTAATACATTGGTCGGGGAAAACGGCGTATCCTTGTCAGGTGGTCAGAAGCAACGAATTTCGATTGCCCGTGCCCTTATCGCAGCGCCACCGATTTTGATCTTGGATGATTCCCTTTCGGCTGTTGATGCCAAAACAGAGGCGAAGATTGTTGGACATTTACGTGAGGTACGTAAAGGCTTAACAACCATCATTACGGCTCATCGAATGTCAGCCGTTGAACAAGCAGATCAGATCATTGTATTAGAAGATGGCGAAAAAGCAGAACTAGGTACTCACCAAGAGTTGATGGATCAGCGTGGTTGGTACTTTAAACAAGTAGAGCAACAAACTAGAGGAATGGAACAGGAGGTGCGCTAATGAGTACAGAAAAAAGACTATATCAGTACGCATTAACAAGTAAAAAAACCATTATTATAGCACTCATTTTACTTAGTGTATCTGTTGCTGCAGCCTTAACTGGACCATTTATAGCTAAAACCATTATTGATGAGCACATTTCAAGTATTGATGAGGCATGGTATCAAACAGAGTCTGGCTCTCAAGCCGTTTCTTATTATGGAACGTATTATACTCGTGCTGGTAATCTTCCAGAGTCAGAACAGACAGGTGAACCCATTTACGTCCAACAAAATGGACTAGATTTCTACGTTACATCGGATTCACTTCCTGATGGTGAAAAAAGATATCAAGATGGTACCCTTCAGGTATCTAATGCAGATGGTACGTTTGAGGCACAAGCCGATGCACTGTCAGCCGATCAAGTAATGGCTTTTTATCAGCCAGAAATCAGACCAATTTTGATGCTTTTAGGTCTTTATTTAGCACTCATTTTGGGATCATCATTTTTCCAATATGGTCAGCGGTATTTATTACAAAAGTCTGCTAACCGGATTATTCAGCGGATACGAACAGATGCATTTAACCATTTATCAAGCTTACCCGTTCGTTTTTTTGATCACCTTCCCGCCGGAAAAATTGTCTCTCGTGTCACAAATGACACCGAAGCCATTCGTGAGCTATATATGACCGTACTGGCTAACTTCTTTTCGAGTGCGATTTATATTATTGGTGTCTATATCGCACTCTTCTTATTAGACGTACGACTTGGATTGATTACATTAGTATTGCTTCCGATCTTATTCATTTGGATGAAGCTGTACCGGAAATTCTCAGTTGGCTATAACCGCAATATCCGTTCAAAAGTTAGTGAGATTAATGCTGCTATGAACGAAAACATTCAAGGAATGCCAATCATACAAGCGTTTAATCGCGAAAAGCAGTTGAATGGTGAGTTTGAAAAGCTAAACAAAGAACATTATGGTTTTCAGACAAAAATGTTACGCCTGAACTCACTTACATCACATAACTTAACTGGTGTGCTTCGTAATCTTGTATTCGTCGCTTTAATAGTTGTAGTTATGGGCAGTGTCGGCGGAGGTTGGGCTAGCTTTTTAACACTTGGAATCATCTATGCGTTTGTTGACTATGTAAATCGTTTATTTGAACCAGTTAACCAAATCGTGAATCAGCTTGCTAACCTAGAACAAGCTCGTGTTTCTGGAGATCGTGTCTTTGAGCTAATGGACAAAGAAGGTACATCAGTGGATGATTCCACCATGGAGCGTCCAAAGGGTGAAGTCCTATTTGATAACGTTTCGTTTGCTTACAAAGAAGATGAATATGTGTTAAATCATTTATCGTTCAAAGCAAACCCTGGTGAAACAGTGGCACTCGTCGGCCACACAGGATCAGGCAAAAGCTCCATTATGAATTTACTGTTTCGATTCTACGATTGTCAAAAAGGTGATATTCTCATAGATGGGGTCAGTACAAAAGACTTATCACCGCAAGCAATTCGCGAACATATGGGGATCGTGCTTCAAGAGCCTTACTTGTTTACAGGTACCATTGCTTCAAATATTGCAATGGAAAACCCGAAAGTATCAAGAGAAGAGATTGAAAAAGCCGTCGACCTTGTTGGCGGAACTGAACTCTTTAGCTACCTACCAAATGGTCTTGATGAAGAAGTACAAGAAAAAGGAAACACCCTTTCAAGTGGTCAACGACAGCTGATTAGTTTTGCACGTGCGTTAGTCGCTAACCCAGCTATTCTTGTGTTGGACGAAGCCACTTCTAGTATTGATACTGAAACAGAAGGATTAATCCAAAAGGGAATGGAGTCGCTTAAATCAGGACGTACAACATTCATCATCGCTCACCGCCTTTCAACGATTCAAGACGCCGATCAGATTCTTGTGTTAAACCGAGGAGAGATCGTTGAACAAGGAAATCACGATGAATTAATGAAACAGAATGGCTCTTATGCACAAATGTATCGCTTGCAGAAAAATGAAGCGAGCTAATAGGTTTAAAGGGAGGAATTTTTCTTGAGGATAAGACCCTTAATGAAACAAGATCCACCAAAGATGCAAAACCTTATGGAGCAGCTTGGTTATCCAAGCTACAGAAGGTGAATTAATCAGTAGATTTAACTCACTAGATAAGCATGCTGATTACCATACACTCATTGTCGAACTGGATGATCAATTAGTTGGGTTCGCCGGTCTTCATCGAGGACTTTTTTATGAAAACAATGGTTCCTATATTCGAATTGTGGCGTTTGTCATTGATGAACAGCAACGTAGAAAAGGCATAGGAAAAAAACTCATCGAAGCAATTGAAGAGTGGGCACGCAGCCAACAAATTACCACTCTTGTGTTAAACAGTGGTAACCGCAAAGAACGAGTTGCCGCACACGCTTTTTATGAACAGATGGGGTTTACAGCAAAGAGTACAGGATTTAGCAAACGATTAAGTTAAATGCTGAAACCAAAAATGAAGTTAAGACAGAAATGTATAGTAAACATAAAAACCGGACCAATATGTGAGTTAAGCAACATATTGGCCCGGTTTTTTGTTCTCCAAATATAAGAGAGAATGACTACCGCTCCGAACATACACTCCGCTAGTTTGTGATACTTCTTAAACAGAATTGTGTTACTTAGAGTCCAATGATTCTAAAATAGTCGAGGGATAATTAAAATTGTTCACCTTTTCTATCATTCGTTTGGATATTTACTAATCTCTTTTTTATAATTAGGAACCCTAATAAAGCATGAAAATCACTTGTCCAAAGCTTCTTTTAACCAATCGACAAACAGACGACCATTAATCGTGTGTCCTCCCTGGAAAATATCTGACTTAAAGTGATCCATCGCACCCTGCTTCTGATACTCTGCCTCCAGCTGGCTAACGGCTTCCTCTACACCCTCTATCGGAAACACACGATCTTCGTTTCCAGCTTCAATAAACAGTTTTCTCGGAGCAATTAATCGAAGAATATCAGGTTGTTCTCCAATAGAGAGGATATCTGGGATATAATTGTCCACACAATGATTTCGATCTAATATACTATGTTTAAAAGTATTGGCAAATCCGGTAAGTACGGTTGCCTGGACACGTGAATCTAGTGCTGCAACAAGTCCTGCAATAAGACCACCACCAGAAAATCCAACTAGCCCAACCTTCTCTTGTCTTACATCTGAAAATGTAGACATGATATCAACTAATCGTCTTGCCTCATACACTCTCATTCCTGCTATGGTCGATCCCGACATAAGGAAAGCCGCAGCTAACGAAAAGCATGAGCTTGAATTGTCTTCTTGTTTATCTTTAGAAAGTCTTCTATCACCAAAACCAAGAATTTCAGGAACAAATACCTTTAAACCCTTTTTGACCAATTGAACAGCAAGCTGTTGATGAATACCCGGCTCTCCTTCGTCCCCCTCCGTACCATCCTTATTCAGTCCTACAAGCTCCCGACTTCCATATCCATGTCCATGTAGCGCGAGGACGCTAGAGAAGCTATGTACAGTCGTATGAGGAGTCAGTACATAAAATGGTACACTCAGGCCTTCACTTGCCTGAAAGATAAAACGTTCGCGTGTGTACCCTATACATTCTTTTGTTTCCGTCTTATGTAAATCAGGATCTATACTTGGTGCTGAAGGTGCCCGAGTTTTTCCTCTAGCAGAATTCTTGCATCATTTGGACTACGCAATGTTTGTTGTTTGCTTTGTTCATATAGCTTTTCTAGAAAAAGATCAGGCTCTATCATATAAACGGCTCCTTTTATTTACGAATATCTTCTTTAAATATAGCTTTAATCGCCTTATATGCCGGCTTCCGTTTCAATTTATCATCAAAAAGAAGTGGGTAGGCAACACTCGCTCCTGGCTCCTCTGTAAACCCAATCCAACTATATGGATCAGCCGCACCCCAAACCGTGAAGGAGTCGCATGTTGCTTGCTGTAAACAGACCTTCATTATTTCTGCATATCGTTCTGCCTGTAGCTGTTGTTTCGTCTCCAGATCCTCCCCACTATGTTGGAGCTTTATGTCTAGTTCTGTAATATGTACTAAAAATCCTTCCTGCTCCATTTGATTCATTACATTTTGTACCTGATCAACATGAAAATCATTTGCAATATCTAAATGCATTTGCATGCCGATGCCATCTATTGGTACTCCCTTTTGGCGCAGCTCTGACAACCATTTTATCGTTGCTTCAGTTTTAGCAGAGGGTACTTCGTTCTCATAATCGTTATAAAACAGTAAAGCATCTGGATCTGCTTCTTTTGCCCATCGAAAAGCAAGTTCAATGTAATCTGAACCGATATGCTGCAGCCAGAAGTTCTCTTTCAGATTTCCTTTGTTATCAAACGCTTCATTTACTACATCCCAGGCATAGATTCGACCTTGGTATTGCTTTACCGTTGTTTGGACATACTCTTTTAATAGGTTGGTTATTTCATCTCTGGTAAAATTGCCCTGATCGAGCCACCAAGGGATACGTTCCCATACGAGAGTGTGGCCTCTTACTTGAAGTCCATTTTCATCAGCAAATTGCACCATCTCATCTGCTTGACTGAAATCATACTTGCCTCGTTCAGGCATAACTAGTTCCATTTTCATTTCATTTTCAATGGTCACTGCATTAAACTCATTTTTAATCAACTCTCGATAGCCCGAATCATCTGAAAATGGCTGATAGCGCATAGCTGTGCCAAACAACATCTGTTCATCTTCAGCCATTGATCGTATTGTATGTTGATCCTGTATCTTCATCCAACCATACACCCCAGCAGAAATGATAAGTATACTACCTAAAACCTTGAACAATTTTCTATTCAACATATGCCTCCTGATAATCATTATGTAAGGACAACCACATTCTCTCTTGTTTACACCATAATTTTAGTTTTTTTAACAAGGGTCAATGTAGGTTTCATTTTATAAAAACGGGTATTATGTTAGTGCTTACCACTAATAAGTTTACGGCCAAATGATCTTTAAACTAAACATTAAAAATGTAGGAGGCCTACACATGGATAAACCATTATTATCAGTTATTGTTCCATCATACAACGAAGAAGAAAACATTGATGCATTTTACCGTGCAATGAGAGATGAAGTGGCATCTACTCACTATCGATTAGAGGTTATTTTTGTAGACGACGGAAGTTCTGATCGAACATTAATAGAATTGCAGCGTCTTTCGAAGTGGCATTCGAACGTCAAATACGTATCCTTTACTCGAAATTTCGGAAAAGAGTCGGCAATATTAGCTGGATTCCAACATGCTAAGGGAGACTGTCTAATTGTAATAGATGCAGATCTTCAACACCCTGTTGAGCTTGTACATGAGTTATTACTTGGTTTTGAAGAAGGCTATGATCAAGTCATTGCCCAACGCGACCGCAAAGGAGAGAGTTTTCTACGCAGTACACTCTCAACTTTATACTATAAATTGATGAACAAGGTTGTCGATGTAAAACTTGAAAATGGAGTCGGTGACTTCCGCCTTCTGAGCCGTCGTGCTGTTGATGCATTACTTGTATTGAGTGAAGGAAACCGCTTTTCAAAAGGGTTATTCTCATGGATCGGTTTTGACCAAAAGGTTGTGCATTACGAAAACGTAATCCGGAAAAATGGTCAATCAAAGTGGTCCATGCAAAAGTTGATTAACTACGGGATTGATGGAATTGTTTCATTTAACATGAAGCCATTACGTCTTTGCCTATATGCAGGATCTGGGATTTTGCTCTTTTCTTTAGCGTATATTCTCTATACCTTCTATCAAATCACTCAAACAGGTGTTGATGTTCCAGGGTATTTCACTTTAATCTCTGCGATTCTGTTCTTAGGTGGTATTCAGCTCGTTAGCTTGGGAATCATCGGAGAATATATTGGTCGGATTTATAATGAAACCAAGAGACGTCCTCACTATCTAGTGAAGGAAACTAATTTGGATCGAGGCATTAGGTATGAAAAAGCTAAATAATGAATTCTTCCGATTTGCCATTGTTGGAGGAGTAAACACACTCAATTACTATTTGATTTTTTTACTCCTTAACAATGTCTTTAACTTTTATTATATGGTTGCGCATATTACAGGTATTTTTATAAGTATGATCATCTCATATTTTCTCAATTGTTATTTCACATACGGTGTTAAACCAACTTGGCGGAAATTCTTTCAGTTCCCTCTTACCCAACTTGTAAACGTAACTGTTTCCTCAAGTCTGGTATTTGTGTTTGTTGAACTGTTTTCTCTATCGAGTAATATTGCACCAATCGCCGCAATGTTTATCACAGTTCCTGTCACATTTCTTGTTACAGGGAAAATCTTAAAACAAAATGGAGCCCAACATGAAACGTAAAAGCAAATTCTGGTTACTTTTATTTATAAGTCTTGCCTTTGCCTTTCTTGCGCACTTTTTCTTCTTAAAGGAGTTAACGAATGGCCGCTATATGGTTGGACCTAATGATGGTCTTTCTCAAATGCTGCCATTCAAACATTTTCTTTACCAGCAATATACAAGTGGACAGTGGTTCTATTCACATGATTTTGGACTTGGCAGTGGCACGTTTGCCCAGCTAGCTTATTACTTCTCCACAAACATGGTGTTTCTTGTAACCGTGTTTTTTGTTTGGTTGATGGAGACACTTTCAATCATAGGCTCACCTGATTTATTATTCTGGGCTCAAGCCGGCGTATTTGTCAGTGTATTCCGCATGACTGTGATTGTTATGATTACAACCGCTGTTTTTCGTTATTTTAAGCTCGGATTTTTCCCATCATTTGCTTGGAGCCGTCCTTTATGCTAGCAGTGTCATGTATTTCCGCCACGCAGCCTTTTGGGAGTTCTTTGCAGATGCCTATCTATGGATTCCTCTGCTTGTACTTGGAATTGAAAAAATCATTCGAGAAAAGCAACCACTTTGGCTCATTATTGCACTAAGTCTATCTATGTTTAATAACTTTTATTTTGCCTATATGAGCTGCTTGTTTGTTGCCATTTATGTATTGCTTAGATGGTGTATTCGTTTTAAAGAAGACAAAGCATCCATCTTGGAACAAATTAAATTATACATACCTGCTATCATTCTAAGTTTTGCTATTGGAGCGATTTCCTTTATCCCTGCTGTGTATGGATTTCTGAATAACTATCGCCCTCCATTTGAGGATCCAATTGACTTCTTAGACCTTAGAGACAATATCTTATTCACAAGTCGGACACTCATTTTACCAGCACTTTTTATTTCATTTCTGTTTGTTAAAAGCTTGTATAAAAATAAGGTTTTTCGTTTTTTTGCAGTTCTGTCGCTGCTCTATATCATATTGCACTTTATCCCACTTGCAGCGAGTGTATTTAACGGCTTTTCTGCACCGCAGAACCGGTTTGAATATATGGGGTCCTTTGCGATTGGCGGAGCAACCGCCGTTGCACTAACAAAGCTTTCCGAGATATCAAGGAAACAAATGCTGATTTCAGCTGCACTTACAGCTATTCTGTTTCTTATTGTGTATTTAACTGATCGTTCACTTGAATTAAGTAACCTAGGAATAACAGAGCTCTTAATTGTTCTCCCAATTATGCTTCTGGCTTTTCTATGGGTTGGTCTGCGGCGTCCTGACTATGGGATGGGGTTGCTTACTATATCAGTGGTAGCTACACAGCTACTGGTCTCCTATAACTATCAAGACCAACAGTTATCACAAGATGGGAACCTTACCAATTCAAATGAACAGTATATTATTGAAAACTATCAACCGCCTGAACAGACAGAATTAATTCATTCTGTTCTTGAACAAGATGAGGACCCCTTAGCCAGATTAGAGTGGGTGATCGGTGGCAGAAGCGGACGCAATAATACGGGAATGGTTCAAGACTTCCCTAGTATTAGTAGTTATTCAAGTGTGCTTAATCAACATCTTCTATTCTTTTATTACGAAGATCTGCAGATTGATATGAAGCGAGAAAGCGTCAGTCGTTATTCTGGTTTTGGTGATCGAACGAATTTGTATAGTTTACTAGGTGGCAAGTACATTCTTTTCCCGAAAGATGAAAAGATACATGCTCCTTATGGGTTTGAACCTTTTGAAGAAAATGAGAGTTATATCATCTATCGTAACGAAAATATGCTACCATTTGCGCGCACTACTTCAACTGTATACAGTGAAGAGCAATTAGAAGAGCTTCCTCCATTAACAAGAGAACATGCTATGCTTGATGGAGTCATACTAGATGATGCTGATCCTACTATGCAATCTGAGGTACCAGATCCAGCAGAGAACTTTATCAATGATGTTGATATTGAAGCAGTAGGAGGCAACTATGAAAATGGGATTCTCACCATTACTGATGATCGAGGCGGTCTCGACTTACAGATCCCTTCAGATGAAGCAGATGGAAACGGTGATCTTTATGTAGCCTTTCATCTTCTTAATCAATCAGAAAGTGCTAAACTCTTTAGACTTGATGTTAATGATTTTACGACAGATCGTAAATCACTCGAATCGATTTACCGAACGGGCATTAATGATTTAACCATCCGTGTGCCTAAGGAAGAAACGATTTCGATTCGCATGAGAAAGGGAAGCTATCAAATTGATGACTTTTCTATATACAGTGAGAACTATGACACATTAAATCAAGCAATTGAAACATCCAACACAGAAGACGTACCTGTAAGCATCGACGGGAGAAAAATGTCCTTTTCGGTGGAAGATGCAACTGATATTGAATACCTTAGTATTCCAGTTCCTTATGAAAAAGGCTGGACAGTAAAAGTGAATGGCGAGACAAAACCTATCGAAAAAGCGAATTACTCTTTTATGGCTGTAGCATTGGAAAATGGAGAGAATCAAATCGAATTCTCGTACCTACCTCCGTTTTTCAAAGAATCCGCAGCAGCTACAATTGCTGGTCTGCTGCTAACAGGGATATGGCTTACTTTAAGAAAAAGACGTTCTCGATAATAAGAAAGTGAGATGAGCGATCACAAGCTCGTCTCACTTTTTTTTCATGAGGCTGGGATAGGAGATACTTAATAACTAGAGAGTGAGACTACTGCTTCAGGCCTGGTATAAGAACCAACGCCCTCCCGCGGAAAGCGTGCCGCCCATCCCGGTAGCGGAATGACTTCAGATTCCCAATGACGTACGTTAGTTCATGGTATGTAAAAAAAAGCTAACACTTTATATCCACTTTGTGTTAACCTACATAAATAACAGGTTAACAATAGGAGTGAAGAAAATGAATGCACAGTCAACCAAGCTTAGAGATCTTATTCATTGTGGAATTTTTGCCGCCATTACAGCTGTGTTAGCACAAATTGAAATCCCTCTGCCTCTTGTCCCAATAAGTGGGCAAACCCTTGCAGTTGGCTTAGCTGCTACCATCTTAGGAAGTCGTAAAGGAGCACTGGCTATGCTTTGTTATGTCTTACTTGGCACTGTTGGGTTACCAGTATTTGCAGGGGCCACTGGTGGAATACCTATCTTGTTTGGACCAACCGGAGGATATATATTTGCCTTTATCTTCACTGCATTTATTACAGGTTATTACTTAGAAAAAACATCCTTTACTCTAGTACAAGCAATGATTGCTAATACGATTGCAATGGTCATTGCATTATTCATCGGAACGGTTTGGCTGAAATATGCTCTTGACTTATCATGGCCTGCTGCGATGGTTGCTGGTGTGACTCCATTTATCATTCCAGGACTTATTAAGGCATTCCTTGCTAGTTGGATTGGCATTAATGTACGAAAACGATTATTAACAGCTAATATTATCCAAGATCATTCCACTAAACAAAAAGTACCAAGCATAAAAAAAAGCGAGGAACCGTTTAATGGAGTCCTTCGCTTTTTTTGTTATACATCCTTAAAATGAAACAGCTTTGAATCTAACAGATGCTTAAACCCAATTTCCTGATAGATATGATTGGAGGTGGGGTTAGACAAATCAGTATAAAGTGATAATGTTTGATAACCTTCTTCTAACATCTTCGCACTAACTGCGGCCACACAAGCAGAAGCATACCCTTTTTTTCGGTGCTCTCTAGGAGTAAACACAAAGGAAATATTCATATTCGTTTTGCTTGGCCTTGTCGCTGCGGCCATGGAAACAAGCTCTCCTTGATGCTCCCAGACGTAGATTTGACGCTCCCTCAGAAATCTAGTAACACGTTCATGAGCTTCGTCCTCAGTCAACGAAACATGTGCATCTTCGGCAAATTGAAGTGCCCACTTTATGAGCAACTTTTCCTGGTCTGGTTGACCGAGTCTTAATCTACCTGGTACTGATTCAGGAAACTGAACATGCTCTAGCTGGTAGATTCTTTGAGCCACGCTAAGATGACTATTCTTCTCTACTAATTGACTATATTGAACAGAAAACCACTCTGCATATGGAAGTTCACCCATAATTCCTGGAAGCTCTTTGACCTCTTTAGCGAGTATCGTGACACACTCCTGAAGCTCTAAATCTGTGATCTCCGCCAAAACTACTAATAAAGCCTGCTCATCGATGCTTTGCAACAAAAGCATTACCGGTTCATCTTCTCTTGAGAAAACAACGGCCAAATGAGGATCTCTTTCTGGGTTATCTTGATTCGCGTTTATAATTCCAATAGTAAGATTGTGAGCCACTTCTTTTTTTTGCAACAACTCTACATATGGATGAAGCTCTTTCCAGTTTTTCAGAAATTCTGCTTGCACACGTTTCACCCCTTATTCCGTAAGATCAATGTACTCAAACAGCATAGGTCCTCCACCTCTATTAAACCGAGGATCATAGATCCCAAGTTTGTCATCCTCTGTAGTCACAACGACAAATGGAGACCAGGTCATTAGCACCTCTGCACGTGGGTTCCCCTCAAAAAGTGGTGTTAAATCTTCCTCTTCACTAGAATCAATTATTACAGGTTCACTCTGCTTAGACCATAATGATTGATCATAAATGAAGATCTCATTATCTTCTTTTGCAAGGACTGTAAAATGTCCAGGTAGAAAGCTTGCTGTTAGTGTTGTTTGTTCATACGTAGTTCGAGCTTCCTGATGAACAATTTGTCCTTGAATAGCTTGTGCCCCAATATGAATGAATACCAAAATCCAGGCTACACGCCAAATTTTATAAACTGGTAGGCTTTTACGTACCTTCTTTAAAATATATGCACAAAGGAAGATTCCCCATATAACAAGATCAACTATCGGAATGACGCCAATAGTTACTCTCATCGATGATATGGGTTCAAAAAATCCCGTGCCCCAAGCGTTTAAGGAATCGGATCCAATATGAATCAATACATTAACAAAAGCCAAAAAAAAGATCATCTTATCTTTTTTTCGCCAGATCAAAAACACAATAAGATAAATAAGAAGTGCCCAAATTGGAGCAACGAAGACTGAATGAGTCAGCCCACGATGCCACATTTGGTCCATTATCCGTCCTGTCTCTGTTACTCTAGCAATAATATCAAGGTCAGGAGCTTGACTGCTGGCTAGAGCCGTAAACAATAGAGCTCTCTTTGTTTGTTTATCTTTTTCTTTTTTGTTGATGGCTCCATAGGTAGTCAAACCAAATAAAGTATGCGTAATCGTATCCATATTATTTCTTCGGTAATAATGGCAAAGTCGTTCGAGCAATACCACTTAAGCCTAGAATGGTCAAAAATACTCTCTGCGGTCCAAGATGTGCGTCCGTTGGATCAAACCACTCATCAAGAGAATGAGCTCCGCCTGCTTGTCCCCCTGCTCCAAGTGTAATTGCAGGCACACCAATGCTGATTGGATAATTTGCATCCGTACTAATCGCTTCTTCTAATGTTGGCAAAAGTCCAAGCTGTGTAGTAGCTGCCCATGCTGTTTGAACAATTTCTGCATCATCAGCTTGTGTTCCAACAGGACGATCTCCCAATTTTTTTATGTCTACACGTATTCCATTTTCACCGAATTGTCCCCAAGCGCTGATTCTCATCTTCTGCAGCCTGCTGAAAGATAACTTGAACTCGACTATCAATCTCATCCAAGCTCTTTTTTACCATTTGAGCGTATATCTAGGTATAATTTTGCTTGTTCAGCGATGGCGGTGGGAATCGTTCCTCCCTCCACAACTCCTACATTAAACGTTGTTTTAGGATTAGTTGTCGTTTCAAGGTCTGCAATGAGTGAAATTGCACGCCCAAGCCGCATGAACAGCACTCGGTGTGCCAAACGCTCCAAAGCTGTGACCTCCTGATCCTGTATATGTAATTTCATAACGGTAGCTACCTGTGCCTTTATAGACAATGGCACTTGGAGACACTGCATCAATTGAGATAAAGCCATCTACTTCTTGATTCTCTTTAAAAAACGCCTTGACGCCTCTTAAATCACCAGGACCCTCTTCTCCTACTGTGCCTCCAAAGATGATATCTGCCTCTGGTTTGATTCCAGTATGCTTAAACGCCCGAACAATGGACAATAGCGCAGCTAAACCTCTTGCATCATCTGTAATACCCGCCCCAAAATAAATGCCGTCCTTTTCAGTCACTGTTACATCCGTATCAATTGAAAACACGCTATCAATGTGCGCACTCACAAACAATGCTGGACTAGAACGCTCTCCTTTTAGAATGCCATATACATTTCCTTCTGCATCTTGTTTTACCTCTTCTAAACCAAGCTCTTCTAACTTCTTCTTATAAGCTAGTGCCCGGTTTGTTTCTGCAAATGGTGGTGCACTAATCTCAGCAAGCTCAATTTGTTCCTTTAAGGTTTGAGCTTGATCCGCTTCCAAAAATTCTAAGCCTTTTTTCACATCTTGATGATCATGTAGATGAGAGAATACCGTCTCGATCTCTTTGTCTAATTTGTATGATGCTTCTGACATAGATAACGCCTCCAATATATTTGTAAAACAATTCTGATCCTTTTCTCTATAAGTATATCGCACTCTTACTCTATGAGACAAAATAAAGACCTATTCGAAGCGCGCATAGATCATAGCTTAAAAAGCATTCAAAAAGCCTCTCGAACGAAATCATTCGGAGGCCTCTAGCAGTTCTTATGGAATTACTTTAAAAATATCACGGTTATTTAATTCCTGAATTGGACGATTGTTTTCTGAGGATACTTTTTGTACAGCGTTAATTTGTTCCTCTGATAAACTAATCGGTTCATCTGATACTAACCATGTTACGTTCTCTGTACAAGGAGGCGTTGTCAGTGATCCTTCATACGTATAAAGACTGTCTAGTTCAGGTATTAGTTCAGTTGCATCAAAATCAACAGCTCGATTAGCTACACCATCAGCTTTCGGAAGGGCCATCCATACTTTTTTAAGGACTGTGTCTTCTTTGCCTTCGTCAGCCAAAACGCTAATAATTAGCTGTTCTTCATCGTCATTCTCATGAACAAGTTGAATCTCTAATGGGTATTCTTCTCCATCAATTGTGTGTTCACTAGGAGTATGTAGAGCAACTTGATGAAGTCTATAGTCTTCTTCATTAAGAGTAAGTGTATTATTATCTAGATCAAACGAATTAGCTTGAAATATTTCATCATTATCCTCTACCGAGTAAATGGTTTCATTATAATCAAATTCTAACTCTTGTTCTAATTCTTTCACAGAAGACTTCGGTTCAGTTTCAATATCAATCGGTGACTGATTTGTCCCTTTACCACATGCTTTATACTCTGAACTTAAGGATTCCCAATAATTCGGACCTTCTTTTCCTTCATATGACCACTCAGCTTTTATCGGTGTTAAGAGAGTTTGTTCCTTGTAAAAGAACGTCTCACCTTCAGAACCTGCAGCCTGTGCGGGGTAACTAAAACCTACACTTGCTATCAGAAACGTTACAATAAGCAAAACAAAAGCTCGTTTTGTATGTTTCAATCTATTCATCCTTTCTATTTGCAGAAAGCACTAGCGTATTCTTATGACATCATACATGAAAATAATAAAAAAAAAACCCAAAAACATAATTCGTAATCAAACTGCAAACTATATTGACATAAATATACTGAAAACATATAATATATATGAGCATATGATCATATATAAGGATGTGTATCTAATGAATGATAAAAATTCATCTTCACCGAATTCAAAGCAACTAGACGAAGAAACACTCTTTGTCGTTTCCCAAACTTTTAAAGCTTTAGCTGACCCAACTCGCATTCGAATCCTGCATGTCCTTTCAACAGAAGAATGTTCTGTTTCTGAACTAGTAGAACGATTACATCTTCTACAATCAACCATTTCACATCAGCTTCGATTTTTAAAGAATTTACGCCTAGTAAAGTCTAGACGTGAAGGAAAGATGATGTATTACACAGCAAGTGATGAACACGTTACAAATGTATTAAAACAAATGATTCAACACGCACTACACGAATAGGAGGGTCTATCATGGATAATCATTCACATCACGACCATAGCCATTCACATACCTCTAACAAAAAAGCATTGTTCATTAGTTTTATCCTTATTACTACGTTTATGATTGTTGAGGTAATTGGTGGATTTTGGACAAATAGCTTAGCTCTTCTATCTGATGCCGGACATATGTTAAGTGATGCGGCAGCACTTGGATTAAGCTTACTGGCATTTAAAATTGGAGAGTCCTCTGCAAATTCAAATAAAACCTTTGGATATAGACGTTTTGAGATCTTAGCTGCTTTTTTAAACGGTGTAACTCTTATCGCCATCTCCCTTTATATATTTTGGGAAGCTGCAAACCGTTTTGTCGAGCCACCTGAAGTCGCAAGTGGTGGCATGCTAGTCATTGCCACGTTAGGATTATTCATTAATATTCTTGTTGCTTGGATACTGATGCGAGGCGGGGACACAAAGAATAATTTGAATATGAGAAGTGCCTTTTTACATGTATTAGGTGACTTATTAGGTTCAGTAGGAGCCATTGCGGCCGGTCTTCTTATTCTTTTCTTTAATTGGTACCTAGCTGATCCGATCGCTAGTGTATTAGTAGCTATCTTAGTCTTAATAAGTGGATGGCGTGTCACAAAAGACGCCTTCCATGTTCTAATGGAAGGTAAACCAGCATCTGTTGATATTGTTAAAGTTAAACACGAGTTATTGTCACTAGAAGGCGTTAAAGATGTACACGACTTACATGTTTGGTCTATTACATCAGACTTCTTATCATTTAGCTGTCATCTTGTTGTGAGTGACCCAATTAATCGAGATCAACTGCTTCAAGAAGCTTCCTACATCTTGGAGTCCAATCACGGATTAAAACACGTGACGATTCAGATTGAAGGGGATGGATACGTGGAGTGTCATCCTTGTTATTAGATAACCGATAGTATCACCAATGCCGAACCCTTATGTTGTTTGACTCACATAAGGGTTCGGTTTTTTGTCCTTTAAAAGGGGGGAAGGTTACCGCTCCGTGTATGTCCTACGCTATTTTTCGCCTCACTTTCAAAGGGGATTGAGTTAATGTGGTATTAGCGACATTCTGTTGTAGCTGTGCTATTTATCTAAATAATTCGTTTTTCATATCATCTGTATAGTTATGTCAAAGACTTTTAAACTTTTTCCGATTAATTGAAACGTTTTCTACCTACTTGTCGTCTAACTATATGAAACCTGGGAGGGAGGGACAAAATGCCAAAAAATAAGCGATCAAAAAAACTAGACGCTCATACATTTCAAACACTTGTTTCCAAAGAAAAGGATCAGTTATATCGAATGGCATTTATGTATACACGAAATGAGCAAGACGCTCTTGAGCTTTTTCAAGAGACTCTTTACAAAGCCTATAAAAACTTTCACACACTCAATCAGAAAGAATACTTTTCAACTTGGATTATAAAAATTCAAATGAACTTATTTTATGATCAACTAAAAAAACAAAAAAATCATATGTTTATCCCATTAGATTCATTCCATGAAAGTCAGCTCCCTTTTATTAAAGAAGACATTTCTATTGATGAAAAAATTGATTTACTATCTGCCTTAAGTCAATTAACTCACCATAATAAAACCGTTCTTTTTCTCAGATTTTATAAAGATTTAACAGTAAGAGAGATTGCAGATATTCTTGACTATCCAGAAGGAACCATTAAAACCCAAATTCATCGTGCACTAAAGCAACTAAAACAAGTCATTGGCGAGGGGGATTCTAATGAAGCTATCAAATAAATTCAAACGGGATTTTGATAAAGTTCCTATTCCGCATGCTAAAATGAATGAAATCATTCAGGAGTTTAATCCAACTTCAAAGCCTAGGAAACGTTCACCATTGATTTTAGCCGCATCTATTCTGGTCATTGTGCTAAGCATTTCTTTTATCACACATACTTTACAACAAAATCGTTTGGCAAGTGATCAAGAAATAACAGTGTTCTCAAGTGCAGGTGATTACGCCACATTTAGCCGTATAGATGAATTAATAAAAATGAGTGATTTGATTGTAAGAGGAACTGTATCTGCTGCGGAAACGAAAACGATTGATATATCTACTAACTCAGAAGAAATTGCAATGATGCCCTACGTAGTCTCTACAATAACAATTACTGACCAATATAAAAGTAATGACAGACCCATTAACCAAGAAGAGATCTTAGTTAAACAGACCATTAATGACGTAGCGAGTGGTATCCACATGAGTACAGCTGACGAAAGTGCCTTGGAGATAGGAAATGAATATATTCTATTTCTATCTACGTTTGATGATGACACACCAGCATCTTTAATTAATCCTTCACAAGGACTGTACATCGTTCAAAATGAAGAGCTAACAGGACTTGGCATGTATCACATCGATACTACAATTGAGGAAATTCAAGAAATGATAAACGAACAGAAAACCCGCTAGAAGTAGCGGGTTTAATTCGTTCCGTAAAATTAAGAAAGAAGATATTTATAGCAAAACAAACTTGAATTTGGCAAGCAAGATGGTAGTTCAAGTGACATAAGGAATTAAAAATGAACATTTTTATTAAATGCATTGGAACTTGTGCGATGACCAAGAAGCATCCCTCTTTTGCCAAGAAGGATCGCGATCAGAGCAAGAGCTCGTGCTCCTTATCAAGAGAGATCCCCTCCGCATCAAGAGCGATGCGGGGCTTTCCAAGAGCATACCCTCAATACAAAGAGCGATGCATCTATTACCACGATACTACCCTCGAGACCAAGAAAGTAGCTGACTCTAGCAAGAGCTTTGCTTTTTTCACCAAGAGGATCACTCGTTTAGTAAGAGCGTTCTACAGACAAGATAGACGTTATATTAGCTTTTAAGATTTTCTTTACGTCTCCGTTGATAGAAATACAACACAACTCCAAGGATTAATAATGTTAATCCCGTAGCTAGATAGCCAACTATTTCTGTTGCTGTTTTAGGAAGCATACCACCAAATTTTGAAGAATTAGATTTAGTGTCATCTATCTTATTGTTTGAATGATCTAGTTTGTTGGTACCATCCGTTGAATTCTTTTTTGGTTCAGATGTATCCTTTGGTTCTTCTCCTCCTGGTTGTTCTCCTGGTGGATTGGTTGGTTCTTCTCCTCCTGGCTGTTCTCCTGGTGGATTGGTTGGTTCTTCCCCTCCTGGCTGTTCTCCTGGTGGATTGGTTGGTTCTTCCCCTCCTGGCTGTTCTCCTGGTGGATTGGTCGGCTCCTCTCCTCCTGGCTGTTCTCCTGGTGGTTCTGTCGGTCCCTCTCCTCCTGGCTGTTCTCCCGGTGGATCTGTCGGTTCCTCTCCTCCTGGCTGTTCTCCTGGTGGATTGGTTGGTTCTCCTCCTCCTGGCTGCTCTCCTGGTGGATCTGTCGGTTCCTCTCCTCCTGGTGGATTGGTTGGTTCTTCTTCAATAGGCTCAAATGCTTGGTCGGAAAAAGCTCCAAGCATTATATAACTTGTTATAATTCTCGTGATCCTTTACTGTTTGTGCATAGTATTGTAACGATAGATCTGCAAATTCCTGTTGATACGTGTCTCGATCCATTAATGTATAGGCCTGCTGCGCAAATTCAGTATTACCGATTGAGTTGGCAGCTCTAATATGTGCATAAGCTGATGCCTTGGCGCTATAAAAGAGAAATGAATCAAAGTCTTCTCCATTTCTGAATGAAGATTGATCAAATTCATCCTTATAAGCTGAGCGCTCTTTGACTAAAAAGGAATGTTGATCCGTTAATAAGGTGCCCCAGTGAATATCTGGATAATTATGTAGGGCAGACATACCAGCAATTGTGCGATCAGAATGGGTCGCATAAGCTGGTGTTTTTCCTACTCCTGCTCTGTCCACTGCAGAAGGAAGTTGCGACTTCACATCTAAAATAATATCATCTTGTTGGCCAGATGTTGCCCCTTCAATTAGGACATAAAATCTTTCGGTTCCAAGACTGCCTAACCCTGCATCTGTTCGTCTAGCAATATCCTTCACCTCAAAATATTCTGCTCCAACTTCATTCAGAATTTCTGCGTTAATTCCACTTACATAGGTCTGCCAACTACCTAACAATTCCTTTCTTTCTTCATCACTCACTTCGGCTAATCGAGCGTTAGAAGGGTCAAGTCGTCTTTCTCCTTCAACCATCTGTGTCCATCTTCCAAGCTCAGAAAATGGATCAATGGATGCTATACCTGCGGCTGTATCTCCAACAAATCCCGATAATTGGTCAGCTGTAAATCTATACTCATCGACATTTATTTCTTGATCGATGACTTCTTTTAAAGCGTCTTTGTAATAGGTGCTGTAAGAATCTAGTGCTTCATTCATACTCTCATGATCATATTGGAGAGCTTGGTGCTACATCATTTAACAAATAAAGACTTGTACCAAACCTTAACAAGTCGTAGTAATAAGGAGCTACAGCTACTTCATCAAAATCATTAAAATCAAAAATAGCCTCTTTCTTTCCATTTCCATAAAACCCTATGTTCTCAATATGTAAATCACCGGTAATCCATGTATCTAATGAAGACGTAATTGACCACTCATTTGGAACAATTAAACCATCGCCGACATCCTCAAAAAACAAATGCGCAGTTCCTCGATAGAAAGAAAAAGGACTTGCCTGAAGTAAGGCTAATTTGGTGTTACGTACGTCTTGATCCTGGATATAGCGGTTATTTTCAATTAATCGTTTGGTCAATGTCGCTAAACGTAACTCTCCATCTTTTACATCCAAGTCAGACAAATCTTTTGAATCATCTTTTGGAATGACAAAATCAACATCCTCAATCAGATCATAGTACGAAGATACTGGCGAGAAGTCCGTCAACCCTGGATTATCACGTAGATTCAATCGCACAGTTAAAAATTGATGATTCCTTAATGCTTCAATCGATGTAATTTGGTTATCTCTAAGGTTTAGATCATTTAATAATGGTAAATTAGCTAGAACTGAAATATCTGAGATTTGATTTCGTCTCATTGTGATTACTTCAAGCTTTGTTAAATGAGTTAATGCACTAAGATCAGAAATTTCATTCGTATGGATATTTAATTCAGTAAGCTCTGTTAATCCTCGAATTGGTTCAAGGTCATTGACCGCGTTCTCTCTAAGGTTTAATTCTTTTAATTGAATAAAATTAGATACCACTTCAATAGAAGATAAACCATTCTCACGAACATCAAATTTCTCTAATTGATGAAGAGTATGTAATGGGCTTAAATCCTTTACGCTATTAGTACGTAAACTAAGTTTCTTTAAATTTGTAAGCTTAGAAAGGCTTGTCACATCTGTGATTTGATTTGCTTCTAGTTTCAAATCTTCAAGCTGAGTCAGTTCTTGTAACGGGCTTAAGTCATGTACTTGGTTATTGGTTAGATCTAATTCAACGATATTAATAGCATGTTCTAGTCCTGATAGATTGCGAATTCCTCTTTCCTTTGCACCACTTAGCTCTGTGAGACTTGCCAGCGCTTCCTTTGTTAGTTGATCAAAACCATTTGATTGTACATTTTCGAAAAGCACCTCTTCTAACTTTTCATCTGCAATTGCTAGGACTTCACTTTCTTTTAATTCTTTCTCTTGTACCTCACTTTCTTCACTCTCATTAATCTCTTCCATCTGTTCTTGTTCAACCTCATCAATCTCTTCCACTTGTTCTGCAAATGAAGTAGGTGAATACATCACTGAAGTGAACAAGGATCCAGCAAGCAATACATGTAGTTGTTTCTTATTCATCTCATAAACCCCTCCTAATCTTGGTCACTAGTCATTATTCTAGTGGACTAAAATATAGAAAAGGTTCAATTTACACATTCGTTACATAACTTTTACAAAAAGAAAAACCCTTTGCACTATGCTACGCAAAGGGTAATAATTGTTACTCTGGTAAAATAATTTCCACTTCTCTTCCGGCTTCTGAGGAACGAAGAATACCATCTATGATTGCTTGATTGTACAAAATTTCATGTGCTGGTATAGGAGCTGGTCTTTCTTCTTTAATTGCTAGCACAAAGTCTCTTACCTTCTCATAAAAGATATCTACATTATGTTGCGTAACCGGTATCGTTGTATCTGCATTTTTCCAGCTACATCATGATAAAGACTAATTGACCCGATGCCTCCATCCCATACCCCGCTATAAGGACCCGATCCTGCTGGAGTAAGTTTTAATCCTCCTTGCGTTCCTAAAAACACTGTTGGTCCAAGTGAGTCCATATGCATCGCCCACGAAATCTTAAAGTTTAAAACCTTATTACCCTCTAATCGAATTAAGGCTGTACCAAAATCCTCTACTTCAAAACGATCAAATTCTGGATGATACAGTTCATTGCGACCAAAATGGTTTGAAGTAAATGCTGAAACAGTTAGTGGTTTCGGGTATCCTAATGAATTAAGTGCCAGGTCTAATGAATAACAACCAATATCCGCCATAGCTCCAGCACCTGCTAGTGCCTTATTTATAAAGGTTCCGGCTGGCATGCCACGTCTTCTTCCGCCACCAAGCTGCACATAATAAACATCTCCAAGCTGACCAGATTGAACGATTTCTTTTACTGTTTTCATGTTCGGGTCATATCTAGGTTGGAAACCTACAGTAAGCATTTTATCTGCTAATCGTGCTTCTTCAACCATCTGAACACCCTGATCAAGAGTGATAGCTAAGGGCTTCTCTACTAATACATGCTTACCTGCACGCGAAGAGTCAATGCTCGTTTGATGGTGAGCGATATTCGGGGTACAAATGCTTACACCGTCTAAATCTAGCTCAAGCAGTTTTTTATGATCTTCAAATGCTTGCGTATGTGTTAAACCAAGCTTTTCTATAAACTCAGCTGCTTTTCCCGGAACAAGGTCCGCTACCGCAACCACCTCTACATCTTCCATACGCTGATATGCACGTGCGTGCGCCTGCGCTATACCCCCACTACCAATTATGCCTATTCTTATCTGACTCATGTTCATCACTCCTAATTGTTTTCAATAACAATGTAGACTACTTTTTAATTGTAAGCGTATTCATAAAATGATTGATGTTTTCTTTTTCATTTTATATGTATTCATAGTTATCTGCAATCAATCCCCCCTAAAGGAGGTATTGAAACACATTTAGTTAAATGGTGGAAACCACTGCTCCACTCTTTTTAATTGTTTTCTTTGCGTCACCATTCCTTCAATTGGTGAGATGGTAATATAACCTTCTTTTAATTTGGCAAAATCTAATCCATCCTGATACATAACAGGTTGGCTTAATCGATCTTTCACCCAATAATAGACACAGCCATCTGGATCATTTAGTTCTACATATTTGTACCTGCTAACACTACTATCAGGAGCAACAGGAAAGATCCCTTTACAGTCCTGTTTCTGAAGGTAGGGTAAATTTATATTATAGAAAACATGTTTAGGTAGTCTCACTGAAAACAGTGTCTCCAATAATCCATATAATAAGCTCTTAGACCATTGAAATTTCATATCTTCTGCAGATAAACGATCGATTGATACAGACATACCTGGAACTTGATAGAGTGAAGCTTCTGCTGCTGCTGCCATTGTCCCTGAGTAATAGATATCTCTTCCAATCGTTGCCCCGACATTCATTCCCGAGATGACAACATCTGGCTTCTTGTCCATGAGTACGTCTAATCCTAGTCGGATACAATCTGCAGGTGTACCATTCACAGCCCAAGATTTCACATTTTCACCAAACACCTTCACCACTGTTGCTTTTAAAGGCTGCCGCAACGTAACAGAGTGACTAATCCCACTTCTTTTATGGTCTGGACACACAACAACTGTCTCGCCAAAATGCTGTAATACCTCTACTAAAGCTGCGACCCCGGGACTGAAGATCCCATCATCATTTGTCACAAGAATCTTCAACGATCTCTCACCTCCGACTACAACTAGCTACACTCAGCCTATTAACTATATGCTACTCCGTTAACTTTGACTGAATATGAAACTAAGATCTTGATTTTATTAATATTTAGTAAAGCTCCACAAACAAAAAACGGCATTCACAATTGAAAGCCGCGTCAGTTCATATTTTGATGTATTTAATGCTTTTGCTGGAGGACTGAATAGAGTAAATCTATCTCTTCATCTGTTAAACTTCTTCCAAGTTTTTCTTCAAATTCTTTGACCGTTTGAAGAAACAAATCCTGATCAATTAACAACGAGTGCCTCCCCCCTTGACTCTTTTTATTTGATTACTTAATAAATACCACATTCTTCACAAGATTAACCGTAGTTACATATTATTTTATAAAAAATTTACTATTTAATTGATAGTTTTTGCGATTTTCACAAAACTTACTTGTAATCCATATCAACTACCTTATAAAATCAGCAATATGATAGGCTACACTTGAGGTGATTAATATGATACAAGGTCTAGGACACATAACATTTTCAGTTTCCAATATGAAGCGCTCGATTGAGTTTTACTCAACCATTTTTAATTCTTCTCCTATCGTAAAAGGAGATAAAACAGCTTATTTTGAAGTTGGAGGTCTGTGGATTGCCTTAAATCTTCAAAAGAATATCTCTCGTACGGAAATCCATGAATCTTATTCTCATATTGCTTTTTCTGTTCTACCATCTGATTTACATTCACTTATGCAGAACCTTAAAGAGGCTCATGCTGATATCGTTCAAGGCCGGGAACGCAATTCATCTAGTGAGGGAGAATCAATTTATTTCAGGGACCCAGACGGTCACCTACTTGAGTTTCATACAGGGAACCTTAAACAGCGCCTTACTCACTTACAACAAACAAATCCTTCTATTCTTACAACTGATCATTACGGTGAGTGACATGCCTTAGCAAGAGGATTGAACTTAAAAGCACGGGGAGTAGAGGTATTAGCAAGGCCGAATGCTGTTACCCAAGATCTTTTGCGGTTTCATCAAGACCCGCTGCTTCTCTTCAAGACCTTTAGCGGGTTCATCAAGGCCTGATGCTCCTCTCCAAGACCTTTTGCGGGTTTACCAAGGTCTGATGCTTCTCTCCAAGATCTTTAGCTGTTTCATCAAGACCCGCTGCTTCTCTCCAAGACCTTTTGCGGGTTCACCAATGCCCGATATTCCTCTCCAAGATCTTTTGCGGTTTTACCAAGACCCGATACTCCTCTCCAAAATCTTTTGCGGTTTCACCAAGTCCCGATGCTGTTCATCAAGATCTTTTGCGGTTTCATCAAGACCCGCTGCTTCTCTTCAAGACCTTTAGCGGGTTCATCAAGACCCGCTGCTTCTCTCCAAGATCTTTAACCGCTTCACGACACCCCGCACCTGCTCTAACATATAAAAAAAGGTAAAACGAGTCACCGTTTTACCTTTTTATTTTCCTATATACTTTTCAGCGCTTCTTTAACAGGTAGATCACCCGATACTAAGTCAAAGCTCTTTTTAAGGACTGAGTCTTCATCTAATACTGCAACAATGGTGTTTGCAACATCTTCGCGTGGGATGTAACCACGATCTAAGTCAGTCCCGGCAACTACTTGGCCAGTGCCTTCTTCGTTAGTTAATCCTCCAGGTCGCACAATGGTATAATCTAGACCACTGTTTTCTAGCCATACATCAGCGTAATGCTTTGCGGCGCTGTAATGCTGAATCTTACTGCTCCAGTTTTCACGTCTATGAACACCGATTGCACTTACCATAATAAATCGATCAACGCCTGCTTGTTTTGCTGCCTCTACTGTTTTTATGGCGCCGTCCAAGTCAATTAAAATCGTTTTGTCAGCACCGGTATGTCCACCTGAACCTGCTGCAAATACAACAGCGTCAGTTCCTTTTGCTGCTTCAGCTATATCATTTATACTTCCTTCTAAATCTACAAGAGCTGTTTCTGCTCCAAGGTCATGGAAATAAGACAGCTGCTCTTCTTTGCGTACCACTGCTTTTGCTGTATGCTTACCTTCTTTTTGGATTTTTTCGACAACCTGCTTACCAATTTGACCGTTTGCGCCTACTACTAATACTTTCATGATTTATATTCATTCCTTTCACATATAGAAAAACTGATCTCACTTATAAGAGTACCCGGAAAAATCATAGGGCAAACATCAATTAATTCCACCCTCGCGCAGAGATGGCTTGATTTAATCGTTTAATCGCAGCAATCATGGCTGCCGTGCGATAGCTTGTCTTATGTTGCTCTGCATGATCGACAACCCTTTTATAACCGTTTAGAATACGATCTTTTAATTGTTGCAAGATTTCCTTCTCATCCCAGTAATAATTCATGTGATTTTGAACGGATTCTAAATAAGAGACAATTACACCACCACTGTTTGCTAGAATATCAGGAATGACAAGCTGGTTGCGTTCAAGCAAGATTTTTTCTGCTTCTGGAGTTGTTGGTCCATTTGCCAGCTCAACAATCATTTTAGCTTGTACATCAGTTACATTTTCTTTATGAATAGCTGCCTCAAGAGCTGCGGGGATAAGAATATCGGTCTTAATATACAATAGATCGTCAGGCTGATCTAATACATCTGCCTCCCCGTACGAAGCCAGTTCACCCTCTTCTTTGGCCTTTTGAGCTTTAGGGATATCCAAACCGTTTTGATCATATAATGCTGTTTTTGAATCACTAACAGCGATTACTTTACAGCCTAAATCGTATAATAATCTAGCGGCAATTTGTCCTCCGTTACCAAAACCTTGAATGGCCACAGTTGTTTCATCTAGTTTCATCTCTTGATCATTTAATAAATACTCAATTACATACACCGCTCCTTGTGCAGTGGCCTGACTTCTGCCTTCTGATCCTCCAAGGATGGGTGGTTTTCCTGTAATGATACCTGGGACAAAGTTTGCTTCTCTCTTAGAGTATGTATCCATCATATATCCCATAATCGATGGATCTGTATTCACATCTGGAGCCATGACATCTTGATTCGGACCAACAACGTCTTGTACTGCTTCCATAAATGCACGACTGAGACGTCGTACTTCTCTATCACTCAGCTCTCTTGGATCACAGACAACACCGCCTTTACCACCGCCATGTGGGATTTGTACCAATGCACACTTAAATGACATCCACATGGATAAAGCTTTTGTTTCATCTAGATCTACTTCAGGGTGAAACCTTAATCCACCTTTGTAAGGACCAAGTGCATCAAGGTGTTGAGAGCGATATCCATGAAATAATTTTGACGTTCCATCATCCATTTCTACTGGGAATGTTACTTGTATAACCCTTTTTGGATGCTGAAGCATATCTTGAACAATTGGCTCAACATGTATAAGATCCGTTGCTTCTTTTATTTGTGCTTTTACGTGATCATACGCCGTATCTTGATTACTCATCTAAACTCCCCCTTTTTCACTATAAAATCTTTTCCCGTTTCCCTCATTTACAAACAAAAAGCGCGTTAGCTATTGAGAGCTAACACGCCAAATTCCTAATCATCATGTAAAATCAATTCATGTTGCTCAATTTCCTTTGCGAACATTTTTACAAATATAGGATGAATAAAATGAACAAATAGAGATTTCACATGCCCCACTCCTTTTTTAATAGTCTTACGCGTACTAGATATATATGCAGCTCTTTACTAGAATATGACTAAAAATATTAGGCATGCTGTTCCCATTCTGTTAGTTTCTGTTCAATTTGCCTGATCACTAACTCATTGTAGATCGATCCCGCTCGATTAGAAGAAGTAATGTACTCTAAATCAAGCGTTAATCTTTCTAATTCATCATCTATCTGTTGAATTTCAAAATGCTGTTCAAATTCAGACCGGCTTAATTCCTCATCAACTAGAAGCATATTTTGAGAGACTTGATTGATGATTTCTTTTTTTGCTCGAAGACTTGCCATTTGGTTTGTAATAGATTCTCTTTGTTCCTCGTATAGTCTGAGTTCTTTTTCTAATTCACTTTTCCATTGCTCTAAGTATATGATCTCTCGTTCATCCATATTGTTCCCACCTTATAACTCAGATCTATTTTATAGATGGGTACCCCTTTTTCCACTAAATAAAACGCTTGTTATGGAGCAACAACTTCAACCTTCATTCGATCAGGATCTTCAAAATAAACCGCATAATGCTGCTCTCCGCCGGCATACGGATGGGATTTGGTATATAAAATAGAAACACTACGCTGTTTTAATTGCTCGGTCAGCTTGTCAACATGCTCTTTAGACTCACCCCAAAAAGCTAAATGGTTTAAGCCAATGCGTTTACGATGGTAACCAGCATCAATAAAACGCTGTTCCACTTGAACAAACACGATGTAGCAGTGACCAGATTTCCAGCTTATCCCCTCGTCCCACTTTTGGTATTGCTGATAGCCTAATTCAACGAGTAGCCATCCCCAAAAGTCAGTCGAGCGCTTGAGGTCCGATACATAAAGTTCAATATGATGAATCATTGTTTTCGCTCCTCCTTACTTACAGTCATTTTCTTTTGAAAATGCGCTAAGAAATATATACTTAATCCCATCACAATAAGTAAAAACCACATTCCCGTTCCTGCTCGGTTAGGGTCATTAAGATGAATGAGAACATAGATGATTACAAAGCCTGTTAGAAGCATTAAAGTGGATTGAATCGCTCGAATAATCTCAGTCCCTCTCATGAGACACCCTCCATTTCTTTTCACTAAATCTAAAAAAAACTAAAGTCGACACATGGAGGACTTTAGTTTTTTACGTATTTAACTGAGTATAAACTGATCAATTGCTTTAGCTACTCCATGATCATTATTAGATGCAGTAATATGATCTGCAACATCTTTTAGTTCTGGAATCGCATTTTCCATCGCAACACCACATCCAAGCGTAACTAACCATCGTCACATCGTTCCCGTTATCTCCAATTGCCATGACCTCTTCCTGCTTGATTCCTAATGTTTCGGAAAGCAGCTTCACAGCATTACCTTTACTCACATTGGGATTTAAAATTTCTAGGAAAAACGGTGCACTTTTGACTAACATATACTCTTCTTTCATTTTCTCAGGGATTTGAGCAATTATTTTATCTAATTTTTTTGGCTCATCAATAAACATCATTTTTGGAATAACGATATCTTTTGGTGCTTCTTCAACAGACATATAGCTAAGTGGAACAGTAGTCAGATACGACTCTAATACTGTGTATTCACTAATACGACGGTTCGGTGAATATAAATTAGCTGAATCAAAATAATGCATGGGAGAGCCTAACTCTTTGCTTATCTCGTATACTGTTTGAAGATCTTTGTACTCAAGAGTAAGCTCGGAAACAACTTCTTTTGTATGCGCATTTTGAACCAATGCTCCATTATATGCTATGACATAATCGCCGTCTTGGGTAAGGTTTAAAGCCTCTAGGTACTGCTTTACCCCACCAATTGGTCTACCGGTGCATAAAACAACCTTTACACCCTTTTCTTTGGCAGCATGCAGCGCGGTTTTCACCTCGTCGGTTACCTCATGTTGGTCATTCAATAATGTTCCATCAATATCTATTGCAACTAATTTAATCATACAGTCTCTCCTATTCATCTCTCTCTTAAAACTCCTTGTACTAGTATAGCATGCTCTAACACTAATTTCTTATCATCAGGCATATTCAAACAACACTTCTACTTCAGCACGAATCTCTATTAACCCTGGCTGAATGGATGTTCCAGATGATGCATCAAATAAAGCCACTTGATTAAAACGAACTGGTTCAGATGGGCTGCGCTCTTTTATCCACACAGGCAGTTGATTTAGTGAAACGGATAGGGAGTTCGTGATTGCTTGAGCTTTCACTTGTGCGTTTTGTACGGCTTTTGCAGCGCTTCGTTTTGTGCCTCGGTTTTATCCCTCATTGTGAATTGAACATTTGAAACCGAATTAGCTCCATTTTCTACAGCTTCATCAATCACAGCTCCAGCCATCGCTATCTGATTTAGTTCAACTTGTAAAAGATGGGTAATGAGATATGTGCGAAAGACTTGCTTGCCATCGACATAATCATACTGTGGCTCAATTTGATAAACAATTGTCTGAATTGCTTGTTGTGGGATACCTATTTGTATAAGTGCGGAGATCATTTTATTAATAGCTTCTGTATTCTCAGCCTGTGCCTGACTGACGGATGGATTTTCGGTTTTTACTCCTAATGTGATCCTGACTTGATCTGGACTGACTGAAATAACTGATTCACCAAAAACCCTTACTGTGTGCTCTTTTTGATTCATAGATTCCCTCCTCAATGTACGAACTATTCTATTTGTATTACACTAATAACAAAACATACATGAAAGGATACTTATGTCGACTAACTCTCACTCCGATTGGAAACGCTCTCTTTTGACATTGAAATTGTTTCTATTCTTTCTATATGGCTCAATCTCCATTTTGTTATCGTATTTCCCTGTTTATTTTCAAGACAAAGGTTATAGCACTGTAACCATTGGTTTTCTGATGGCGGGAGGTCCTTTTGTTGCGATATTCGCCAATCCATTTTGGGCTTATTGGGGAGATCGATTGCAGAACATACGCTTAGTGCTACTCCTCATATTAATAGGAAATTTACTCGTGGTTCAATTGGTCTTTCAATTAGATACTCCTACATATGTTTTTCTTGCCATGCTTGTTTTTTTCCTTTTTCAAACACCATCTTTTTCACAAAGTAACAGCTTAATTCTTCAGACAATTAGTGGTACGTCGACGAAATTTGGCGGCATTCGTGCTTGGGGCTCTCTCGGATACGCAATTATGGCTGGTATTCCTGGACCAATCATTGTGCTTGTAGGTATAAATCAGCTTTGGATTTTATACAGCGTTCTGCTTTCCCTTACGATTTTTCTTATGACTAGGTTTCCAAAAGTGACTGTAAAAGAATCAACAAAAGTTGTCCGAGGCGGCTATGCAGCAAATGTTCTAGGTAATCGATTCTTTTTGTTATTTCTTATGCTTGGCATTTTTCTTGCCGTACCTAATGCAATGAATCAGACCTTTGTTTCGTTGTACATAGTTGAATTAGGTGGAAGCTTGCAATTGATCGGCTATTCGGCGTTACTTACTGCGATTTTTGAACTGCCTGTATTTTTGTTGTTAGATCGTTACCTAAAACCAAACAAACGAATCATGATTGCTTTGCTTATCTTAATTAGTTTGTTATTTGCCTTGCGTTGGTATTTGATGAGCCTTGCTACGACACCGATGTCGATTTTATATGTTCAAATCCTGCACTGCATTACTTTTGCAACCTTTTATTACATCGGTACAACACTCACCGCACAGCTTATCCCTGCAAGATACCTGGCCAGTGGTCAGGCGTTATTCACACTAACCTTTAGTGGGATTGCTGGCATTATCGCCGGTACACTTGGGGGCTGGCTTTTTCAAACATATGGAGGCAAAGAAATGTATCAAGTGTCTGTTGTTATTTCGTTACTCAGCATGTTTGGCTTTTCTATAACCTGGATCGTATTACGACTAAAAGACAGCAAAAAGAAGGCCAATCATGTTGACCTTCCATCTTAATGACTACTCTTCTTCATGAGGTTTAATATCAAGAAATGACGTCACTAGCTTTTTTGCAGCGTCTTTGCTGTAAACAGAATAAATCGATACTGGGGTTCTAACTGGGTCTCCAAAAAACATCTGTTCATATAAGGTTTGCCGTGAGCCAAATGCACTCATTGTGAGATCCCAGGCCATCCTAAATAGTTTGATCTTATCCTTTGCTGTTATCTTATCGCCTTGAAGTGTTCGTGTTAGCGATTGCTCGATCGGAGAAGCAAAGTCCTTTTCTGATGGGATACAAATTAACCCACTAGCACCAATTAGGGTCAAAATATCAGTTATTCGTGGATACACCTTCTGGTAATAATGAAAAGCCATTTTTAACTTGATTCCATTTGGAACCATAACTCCTCCAGCATTTAATTCCGCTTCATGCTCTGCTGCTAGAACAAAACCTTTCATAATTTCATGAGCCATCGCAATCTCACTAATTTTCTCTTGAATATGTTGATACTCTGTCACAGACAAACTTTCGACCATTAGCTGAGCCACACCTAGAATCCACTCAGTTTTGGCAATTTGACGATTAGCTGACTGGTACAGGAGAAATGACTCAACACCAGTTTCCGTTTTTAATGCAAAAGCGATATCAGAATCTCCGTATAAAAAAACACGGTCCCAAGGAACTAAAACATTTTCAAAAACGACCATTGCATCTCCTTCATCAAACCGTGATGATAAAGGCTGATCAAAAGATGTCGTGTTTTCAGCGTAGGATGGTCTATTCACAAAAGATAGTCCTGGTGTATTAGAAGCAATGCAAAATCCAAACAAGTATGAAGGATCCGTAAAACTACCTGCTGGTAGCACAAGCAACTGATCTGTCAGTCCCCCTTGGGTAGCTAGCATTCTTGCACCGCTAACAATTAGACCCTCATCCGTCTCTTTCACGACTTTTGCTGCAATAATTGTTTCATCATCTCCATCAGGCCAATAAAACTTTCGACTCACCTGTGGATTTATAAAAGTATGTGTGAAGGTAAAATCTTTATCTCTTGCTTCTTCAAAAATATGCTCCATGTTTTTTTGATACGTCCCAAAGTACTTAGCTGACCCTGCCATTGCCATAATCGCTGAGCTCACGTAATCAGGAGATCGTCCGAGCATGCCCGCGGTTTCGGATGCCCACACTCGAATCGCTTCACCACGTTTTTTAAGATCTCCTTTTGTGTGTGGAATTTCGTACGAGAAGTTAAACTGTTTTGTTGAATCCATTAGTACATCAGGCTGCTGTTTCACTAAATCATAAAGCACTGACTTACTTTTTATAATTCCATTAAAGGCAGGATGCTCTGAAACTTTACCAGAAATTTTAACTCCATCCATCCAAATCTCATTGTTTAAGGCATCAATTCGTTCTACGTATTCCTTGCCAGTAGAGGTTCCCATTCTCACCCATCCTTACTTCGATAGATATTTACCCTCATATTTATGCGAGAAGGTGGCAGTAGGTTCAGGTAGCTTGCCCAAGAAAAGGGCATAGAAAAACGCAGTCAAACACCTTTTAGTGTCCAACTGCGAATTCTATTAGCGAATGAGTAATAACAAAATATCAAGGAACGTATCATCGTCTAGCTCAGCTTTTTGAGTTCCACCAAACTCATGACGTGTTGATTTCCATTTTCCTTCATCATAAAAGAAGTAAGTGCTATGAAGAATGGTTGCTCCGTTTTGAATGGAGATCTTATACTCACCACGTTGACTAGCTGTAACATCAGGAATAAGAATAACTGGTTTTTTTCCATATGCTTTAATTTGTTTTCCAACTACATTAAAACGATTAGCTCCAATTGATGCTTCACTAATCTCTAGCTGTTTTTTTTCAACAGCATCTGTTAAAGCGTTATCAATTCGTTCATAAAGTTCATTCACAACATTAAAGAAATGAAATTCTCTTTCCTCAACAGGTGATTTTTTGGTTTGTAACCGAGCTTGCTCTTTATCTAGGTACTCAAATAATTGGTGTGTCATTGTCGCTTTCCCTCCTATTTCTCTATGAGTTAATTCGACTTAATCTTATAAAATCCTGCATAAAACTACAATACCTTTATAAGTGATCAAACAAAGTCCAGTGATTTGTTAGCTTTATTAAATCTGAAACAGTAACCAGTTCATAGCCATCTTCAATTAATGCTGGAATAATCACTTCAAGAGCTTGAATGGTCTGTAATCTTTTCCCTCCAGCATCATGAAATAAAATAATATCCCCAGAATGTATGTTAGGTAGCACATTTTGAATAATATTCCCCACACCTGGATTAGCCCAATCTCGCGAGTCTTGATGCCACGACCACATAATCACCTGATACTGTTCTTCTGCTGCCGTTTCAATAATGACGTCATCATAATAACCCTCAACTGGACGAAATAGACGCGGGTAGACACCCGTAACCTCAAAAATCTTTTTCTCTGTTTGTTTTATTTCTGCACGCAAAACAGATTTAGACATATTCCCCATAGAAAAATGATGATACGTATGATTTCCAATCTCATGGCCATGCCGCGAAAGCTCTTTTAAAACACCCGGTAGCTTTTCAACTTGAGCCCCCGTTACAAAAAAGGTCGCTTTTGCTTCATATTGATTTAAGACCTGCATTATTTTTTCAGTATAAATTGGATGTGGACCATCATCAAACGTAAGAGCAACTAAAGGTCTTGACGTAGGGATATCCCAAATGGCTTTACCTGTTTGTTCATAATCAAACCTGTCTTTAGCCATAGCGATCGTATTCGGATACAAAAATGCAGGAATACTTACCATTAAACAAAATACAACCAATAGCCTTCTCATGCCAACCCTCCTAGCTCTTTCAAGGAGTTAATTTATCAGGTTAGTTTATGGAGAGACTAAGCTTGTTATACAGGAGAAAGATTAAAGGATATTACCAGATAAAGTATTTATTGAATCATAAAGATCATTTTTTTGGAGGTTGCTCTAAAAGTAATTTCTAATAAAAAAACGATCCTATTTTCAGGATCGTTCTTCAGATAGTGGTACACCCAAAAAAATTAATTTAACTCATCACCATTTGTTGTGATCACATTTTGATACCAGAAAAATGATTTCTTCTTCTTTCGTTCTAATGATCCAGAGCCATCATCTTGTTTATCGACATAGATAAAGCCATAACGCTTGGACATTTCTCCAGTAGAGGCACTGACTAGATCAATACATCCCCATGGTGTGTAACCCATTAACTCTACGCCATCTTCAATTGCTTCACCCATTGCTTCAATATGGCTGCGAAGATAGTCAATTCGATAATCATCGTTAATAGATCCGTCTTCTTCGATCTTATCATAGGCGCCAAGTCCATTTTCTACTACAAATAACGGCACTTGATAACGGTCATACAACTGGTTAAGTCCGATACGAAGTCCAGTCGGATCAATTTCCCAGCCCCAATCACTCGCTTTTAAGAACGGGTTTTTCACACCGCCAATTAGGTTTCCTTGTCCCACTTCCTCAGGCGTTTTATCCTTTTTCTCCGTGCGAGACATGTAATAACTAAGGGAGATGAAATCAACTGTACCTTCCTTGATGATTTCTAAGTCACCCTCGTTCATATCAAGTGTAATATCATTTTCTTTAAAGAAACGATCTGCAAATGCAGGGTAAGCTCCGTACCTGAACATCCCCACAATAATTGTTAAATAGACGCTCCTCTTGTAAGGCATGCAAGACATTTTCAGGATTGCAATCAGCCGAATACGTTGGTGCATAAATAAGCATACATCCAATTTGACTCTCAGGAATTAGTTCATGCCCTGCTTTTACCGCTAGCGCACTGGCTACAAATTGGTGATGTAGGCCTTGAAAACTATCTTGTAACCTTGTTTCTTCAGTCTCTGGTGAGAAACCAAGTCCTAGGATCGGCATGTGTGTAGCACCATTGATTTCGTTAAATGTTAACCAATATTTCACTTTGTTTTTGTAGCGTTTGAACAATGTTGTTGCATAATGCTCAAAGAATCCAACCACTTCACGATTACGCCATCCACCATATTCTGTAATTAAGTAAAGTGGAATCTCATAATGAGAAATTGTCACAACTGGTTCGATATTGTATTTTTTTAATTCATCAAATACACGATCATAAAAAGCTAAACCTTCTTCGTTTGGTTCTGTCTCCGTCCCATTAGGGAAGATTCGGCTCCACGCAATACTCATACGATACGTTTTAAATCCCATTTCAGCAAAAAGAGCGATATCTTCTTTATAACGGTGATAAAAATCAATGCCCTCATGGTTCGGATACACATATTTTTCGTGATCAATTTTAAAATCAAAACCTGGTTTTCCAATAACATCTAATCGTACTTTTCCACCAGGCATTACATCTGCTAGGTTCATACCTTTGCCACCTTCAAGATAGGCACCTTCTAATTGGTTAGCTGCTGTTGCACCACCCCATAAAAAGTCTTTAGGAAACTTGTAATCACTCATATTTTTTACCTCCATATAAATTATCTAATGTTTTTCTAATATAAGCTTACCCTTTTACTATTAAAAAAACTGGTCTAAATTAGACCAGTTTAAAGATCGTACGTATAGTCATTCACCCAATAAACTAAAACATCAAACAGCCGTAATAAGGTTTGACTACTAACAGCACTATTTTCTATTTTTCCACATTGGATGATCTCGTCAAATGCTCCGTGATGCTGTTGGCCATTTGAAAATGTAATGAGAACTTTCTTCCCCTTTGCAGTTCGAATCTTTTCTATTAAAGGCAATTCCTCTGCTAACAGATGTCCTTGTATCGAAATCGTTATAATCAGATCTTCCTCTGTCAAAACATCTAAAGAATCCATTTGTTTAAAAAGATTCGTATCACATTCGCAAAATTTACCTAACAAAAGTAATTTTTTTTGTAACTCTAAGGTTTGGATTTGATATTTTTCAAAACTTATTAAAATAACTCTTTTTGATTTGTTTATTAATGTAACAACTCTTTCTATTTGCTCAGTAGGAATACGATCAATCATATCGACGTTTTCCTGTAACTGTTCTTTAAACTGAGTTGCATTTAAAAAATGATCTGTATATTCATTCGATGCTCCAGTTTTATTCGAAAGGATTACGCTATTTCTTAGATTTGAAAAATTTTTGAATCCAATTTTTTTACAGAATCGATTGATTGTTGAAGGAGCGACATTACAAGTTTCGGCAATTGCTTCTAAGGAGAACGTCTCGATCTTATCGATATGATCTAAGAAACTCCTTGCAATAGAATAATTAATATCTTTCTCAAGAGAATTATTTGTATAAGCTAAAAGTGTGTACATTAATTGCTCCAAGTTTTCCACCTCAGATTCATTTTATCATAAGAAATATTATTAGTATGAAATACCGCTAGACAATCTAAAGGCGAATAGCCCCCCTTTCTTATCAAAACAAATGTCAAACATTAGATTTATTTTTGTTGACAGGTTCATTTCAATGTTATATCGTTAGTCACATAACCAACTAACCATAATACCATGTAACAGGAGGTGCTTACATTGTGCGTTCGACATTAGATGATAACCGTCCGATCTTCCAACAAATACGGGAGATGATCGAAGAAGATATCGTAGAGGGAGTTCTTCAAGAGGGTGAAAAAGCTCCATCGACAAACCAGCTTGTAGCCTACTACAAGATCAACCCATCAACTGTTTTAAAGGGAGTAAATGAACTCGTTGACGAAGGTATTTTATTTAAGAAAAGAGGGGTTGGAATGTTTGTAGCTGTTGGAGCACGTGGAAAACTAATAGATCAGCGAAAACAAAATTTCAAAGAAGAATTTGTGTGGAGGATGTTAGAGGAAGCGAATAAGCTAGGCATTGCTCAACAGGATATTGAAAAGATGATGACTGAATTAAAAGGGAGGAATAACGATGACTGAGCCTCATATTAAAGCAGAGAATCTTTCGCTTCACATTGGTAAAAATCATATTTTAAATGATATTTCTTTTGATTTGAGTGGGAATAAAATCATTGGATTGCTTGGTCGAAACTCCGCAGGTAAAACCACCTTACTTTCAGTGCTTGCTGCGTATCATTCTCCTACTGTCGGAACACTTAAGATGAACAACCAGGACATTTTTGAAGACTCAGCAAGTGTTGAACAGATTTCTTTTATTAAAGAAGAATCGTTTGAATACGAATACGACAAAGCAAAAAAATGGCTAGATGACCGTGGAAGCTTCAGAGCACGTTATGATGCAGATTATGCAGCTCACTTAGTGAAACGATTTAAAATTCCTATGAACAAGAAAGTCTATAACCTCTCAAGAGGGATGAAATCAGCCTTAACCGTGACATTAGGACTCGCCAGTCGCTGTCCCGTTACGATTTTTGATGAGGCCTATCTTGGAATGGATGCGCCAAGCCAGAGAGATTTTTTATGAAGAAGTACTAAAGGACTACATGGAACATCCACGAATGATCATACTCTCTACTCACTTAATTTCTGAAATGGACTCTTTGTTTGAGGAAGTATTAATCATAAAAGAAGGTACCTTGCTAATGCACAAGAATACAGAAGAGCTTCTAACAGAAGGACTTTCAATAACCGGATCAGCGGAAAAAATCGATACATGGACAAAAGGTAAAACCATCCTAAAAGAACAGTCACTCGGAAACACGAAGTCAAGCATGATATATGGCCCAATCACAAACGCCGATCGTGAAACCGCTTCTGATAGCGGGCTACAGTTTGATCCAATTTCATTACAAGAGCTATTTATCCTCCTAACTGAAGAAGGAGCTGATTCAGAGTGAACCCCAAAGCAAAGCTTATCTTCAGGAAATTCAGTTCATTTTATACCCAATGGACTATCGGTTTCTTTGTTACCCTGCTAATTGTCCATTTTCTTGCTATCATTTTTGCTGCGATATCCATCTGGTCTTTCTATGATACGAGCAGTCAAGCGACTCAATTTTATATGCTTATCCTCGGTATCATGAACATGGGTTTACTCTCTTATGCCGTATCAAATGGAATAACGAGAAAAGACTATTTTGTAGGAGTATCTGCTTCGGCATTCTTGTATAGTCTTTTGTTATCGGCAGTCACTTTGCTCACAACGTTTTTATTAGAAGACTTACTCTTTCCTCAACTCGGTTTAAATACCACAACTGGTAGTATCTCAATTACATTCACATTGTTCATCACTTTATTCTTACGGTTTCTGTTATACTATTTTCTTGGTTGGTTTATCATGGCTTGGTTTCCATCGTTTTCATTGGTTAATCGGTATTGTTTTTGTAGGAATAGGAATAGTAGTTGTAGCATTTCATGATTACCTAATTGGAGAAGGCGAATCTACTGTACTCAACTTCTTACCAACTGTAGAGCTTTCACCCTCCATTTATGCACCAGCAATTATGATTTTGATTACAGGAATAATGGCACTAGTACGCAGATTGACAAAACATGCACATGTGAAAATATAAATACACCAATAGCCACAGGGAAAATTCCTGTGGCTATTCTTCTACCAAGCTTCTCTATTACGCAGTGAAATAATTTGAGCGATATGATGTTGCCCATGCCATGAATAAATTCCAATATTCTCTGAAAGCTTAACTTCCCCACTCTCAGGGTGCCTAAAGGTCCGATCTAATGTAATTGAATCCAATGAATATAGGAGCTTAGTCCACCGAGCATGTAAAGAATCTAGTAAGTCTAGTGAACCTTCGATTGGCAGCTTTGAATCAGGTAGCTCTGCCCAACGGTCTTCGTAATAAGGACGAATCGTCGGATGATCTTCTGTAAGAGCCAACTTAAAACGGATATATGCATTCATATGGCTATCAGGCAAGTGATGAACAACCTGACGAATGGTCCAAGCCTCCTGGTCGATACGGTGTATCAAGCTTGGAATCCGTTAAGCCTTGCACAGCTTCTCTTAACTGAATGGGGGCTTGCTCAATAACGTTGATCCACTTTTTTATTTGGTCCTGGGTGATGACTGTTGGTTGCTGGAATTGTCCGATTGGGTATTGAAGATTCATGTGGTGCTCCTTTTATATTAGTTTCTTCTCCTCAACTTACGATCGATTTGCAGTAATCGTAAATTTGTATTCATCACTCTTAAAAAACAAATCGGTGTATTCAAAAACCGTGTCGTCTTTTAGCGTAGATAATAATTGTACTTTTATAATCGGTATCTGTTCTTTGAGCTTGGAGTAATTCTTGAATTTCTTCTGTTGGAAGGATTGGGATGACTTCCTGATAGCTGTCTTTAATCTTTAACTTTTTCACTGATTCAATAAAATCATATTTGGAGCCTTCCATAATTTGATACGTCAAATCAGGAAACAATTCTAAAGGCAAATATGTATCCTCCACAATAAGTGGTATATCATCAGCCCAGCGTTGTCTTCGAATGTAGTAGACCTTCTCGCCTTCCTCCAAACCTAACGCTTGAACAATCCTTTCCTCTGGCTCTACCACAGAAAAGGTAAGAACTTTATTAATGATGTTTTTATTTAGCGCGCGCATCTCCTCAGTAAATCCAGTCAATTCATAGATATTATGCTCATATTTATGCTCACTCACATACGTGCCACTGCCTTGAATTTTATAGAGAAGTCCTTGTTGGACAAGAACTTTAATCGCCTGTCTAACAGTTACACGACTTGCTTGGTACGTTTCAGAAAGCATCAATTCAGTCGGAATAGCGTTACCTTCCTTCCACTCTCCTTTTGATATTTCTTCTTTCATTTGTTGAGCTATTTTTCGATAAAGCGGTGAATGATTGCTCATACAAGGCTCCTTTTCACGATCAATTGTATTCATACTATATCATATAATTTTTCAAGCCATCTACACCACTAATTGTTGACGGTTTCATCGTTTTGTATTATATTTGTATACATATTAAATAATATAAATATAATACAAATATTCAGGAGGCTATTTATGAAGAAACAAAACCTAGTCATTGTAGGTGGCGGTAGCACATATACAATCGGAATGATTATGAGTTTAATAGAAGAAAAAAAACAGTTCCCACTAAAAACAATTACGTTTTATGATACGAATCAACATAGACAAGAGAAAATTGCGAAAGCCGTTGATATTATTCTTCATGAAAAATACCCTGAGCTAGAGTCATTCTCATGGACAACCGATAAAGAGACAGCTTATAGAGACGCTGATTTTGTTTTTGTTCAGATCCGCACCGGTGGACTTGCAATGAGAGAAAAAGATGAACAGATCCCACTAAAACATGGTGTAGTTGGTCAAGAAACATGCGGGCCTGGCGGTATGGCTTATGGCTTCCGTTCTATTGGTGACATGATTAAGGTTGTTGAAGATATTCGCACATATGCACCTGATGCGTGGATCTTAAACTATACGAATCCAGCAGCTATCGTAGCAGAAGCGCTTCAAAGACAATTCCCACATGATAAAAAAATCTTAAATATTTGTGATATGCCTGCTGCGATTATGGTTAGCTACGCTAAAATACTTGGCAAAGAAATATGGGATCTTGTCCCTGAATATTTCGGATTAAATCACTACGGTTGGTTTACAGATATTTATGACAAACAAGGAAATAGATTAACGGATGATATTAAGAGAGCTATCACTGAAGATGGATTTATCCCTGAAGACTCTGAAATTGTTAATGATCCTTCATGGATTAAAACGTTTAAACAAGTAGAAGTCATGCTAAACGATTACCCAGAGTACCTGCCTAATACATATCTACAGTATTACTTGTATCCATCTGATATGGTTGATAAAGATGATGTCAAAAATACACGAGCTCGCCAAGTAATTAACGGTAGAGAGAAACGAGTTCATACGTTAAGTGAGCAAATCATTGAGGATGGATCAACAAAAAATGTAGAGCTTGAAGTGGATATCCATGGTCGTTACATGATTCGTGTCGCAGCCTCACTTGCTTATAATCAAGGAGAAACGTACATCGTGATCGTAAAGAACAATGGCATTATTTCTAATATCCAAGATGACGCGATGGTTGAAGTTCCAGCTGCACTAACTGCACAAGGTCCAAAACCATATGCGGTTGGTGAGATCCCTACTTTCTATAAAGGAATGATTGAAGGACAGCTTGCCTTTGAAAAGTTAGTTGTTGATGCTTGGTTTGAGAAAAGCTATAACAAACTGATGCAAGCTTTAACATTAAACAGAACGGTGATTGATGCTCCAAAAGCACGTGCCATTTTGGATGACCTTATCGAGGCTAACAAGGATTATTGGCCAACTTTAACAAAACAAAAGGCATATACACCTTAATAGAACATGGCGGTATGTATTACCGCCACCTATTTCTAACACGGCATGATAGCGTTACCATATACTAAGCTGAACAATTTAGGAGGAAAGACTATGAACTTTGCTTCACTACAAAAATTCGGGAAAGCCTTAATGGTTCCCGTTGCACTCTTACCCGCAGCAGGGATTTTACTAGGATTAGGTGCAGCATTAACCGGACCACTAACTGATGTCTTTACCTTTTTACAAAATGATACCGTTGTAGCCATAAGCGAAGGAATGTCTCGTTTAGGTTTAACCATCTTTGAGAATTTGCCTATCATCTTTGCTATTGGCGTAGCAATTGGTTTGTCTGGCGGTTCAGGAATTGCTGGTTTGGCTGCTTTACTTGGTTACATCATGATGAATACAACCATTTCGATTGTACTTGGTATCACCCCAGAAATGGCCGCATCTGAAGGTGAATACGTCCTTGCACTTGGAATTCCAACACTTGAAACGGGCGTGCTCGGAGGAATAGTTGTTGGTCTGCTAGCTGTATGGGTTCATTCGAAATTCAAACGTTTTCAACCTCCAGAGGTACTTGGTTTCTTCGCGGGTGACCGCTCGGTGGGGATTGTCATGGTTTTTCTTTCTATTATTCTAGCATTTTTGGTTATACTCATTTGGCCACCCATCCAAACAGGAATTGATGCTGTAGCGAATGTCATTGCTGGTGACTCAACAAACCCAATCTATATAGGTATCTATGGATTTCTGGAAAGAATTCTTATTCCTACAGGACTTCATCACATCTGGTATGCTCCTTTCTTATGGACAGGTTTAGGTGGAACAATGGAAGTTGCAGGGCAGATGGTATCAGGAGATCAATATATCTTCCTTGCTCAAATTGCTGCTGGTGTAGATGTAACAGCAGGCCGATTCATGGCAGGTAAATTCCCTATCATTATGTTTGGTTTGCTCGGGGCTGCCTTAGCTATGTACAAAGCAGCTGATAAAAACAATCGTCCAATCGTAAAAGGACTATTAATCGCGGCTGCTGGTACAGCATTTCTAACGGGTATTACAGAACCACTTGAATTTACTTTCTTGTTTGTAGCTCCAATCCTATTTGGTATCCATGCTTTATTAACAGGTGTTAGTTTTGCTGTTGCCTACATGTTAAATGTCAACTTAGGATGGGCAGGTGGATCAGGACTCATTGATTATGTACTTGTTAATGTCATACCAGGAACAAACAACTGGTGGATGAACATTGTACTCGGTGCCATTTTCTTTGTTATCTATTACTTCCTCTTCTCCTTTGTGATTAACAAGTGGGATTTAGCCACACCAGGTCGAGGTGGACAAGAAACGAAGTTATATACTAGAAAAGATTTTAATGATAAAAATTCAGAAGAAGCAACGGACGTACAAACAGATAAAAAAGACTATCAACTTAAAGCTAAAGATATTCTAGAAGCACTTGGCGGAGAATCCAATCTTGAAGAAGTCGATGCCTGCTTTACTCGTCTTCGTGTAACGGTAAAAGATGCAGAAGCCATAAATGAACCTCAACTCAAAGCACTTGGTGCTGCAGGGGTTATGAAGTACAACAAAAACATTCAAGCAGTATTTGGTGGAAAATCAGATTTATATAAAAATGAAATTCTTGATTTACTGAAGAAAGATGATTAATTAACTATTGATGGAGAACCTGTTCGCGCGTGAAGATGTGCGTGCAGGTTCTTTTTTTGCGCACATACAACTAAAATTCGCGCATTCTAATCATTTTTTGCGCACTTAGCCTATTTTTCTGAGCACATGGTCTTTGTTTTTGAGCATTTAACACTTTTTTGAGCAAACATAGATATATTTTGAGCATCACTTCGGTTTTTTTGAGCCTTTTCTTCATACAATCATATTACCTTTATATTGTGATCAATCCAATCTCCTTATATAATAATGTAAGCGCTTTAAATAAGGGGGTTGTCATGAATTATTCGATTGATGATTTATTACAGACACCGACTGATGAGATGTACAATATTAAAACCGCTGCTCCTGGCGCAGAAGGAAGTCTTCCTTTGACAGATCAAATGCTTCGCTCATCCCCTAGTGGTGATCTGTTTGGCTTATCTCAAAACGTAGGCATGGGCTGGAAGCTAGATCAGCTGCTTGGTAAGGAAGTGCTATTACTCAGTACACAAGGTGGAATGAAAGATCACACTGGTCAACCCGTTGCACTTGGTTACCATACTGGGCATTGGGAAGTTGATCTATTAATGAGAGAAGCAGCAATGGAAGTAACAAAAGCAAAAGGTATGCCTTTTGCAGCATACGTTAGTGATCCTTGTGATGGTCGGACTCAGGGTACAGATGGAATGTTTGATTCTTTTCCCTACCGTAATGATGCAGCTATTGTGTACCGTCGACTCATCCGTTCGTTGCCAACTAGGAAAGCCGTCATTGGTATTGCTACCTGTGATAAAGGTCTGCCAAGCCATGCTGCTTGCCTTATGTTCAATGCATGAACTTCCAACGATTCTTGTACCAGGTGGGGTCACACTCCCTCCTCTTTTTGGTGAAGATGCTGGCAAGATCCAAACCATCGGTGCCAGATATTCCAATGGTGAGCTCTCGCTTAAAGAAGCTTCAGAGCTTGGATGCAGAGCTTGCGCTACATCAGGAGGTGGCTGTCAGTTTCTTGGTACTGCCGCAACCGCACAAGTGGTAAGTGAAGCATTAGGACTATCCGTTCCCCACGCTGCCTTAGCCCCCTCTGGTCAGGAAATTTGGAAGGAGATGGCCAGACAATCAGCTAGAGCAATCATTTATATGGAAAACACAGGTATCAAAACAAGGCATATTGTTACTGATGCATCCATTCGGAATGCCATGGTTGTTCATGCAGCTTTTGGCGGATCGACAAACCTCCTTCTACATATTCCGGCTATCGCACATGCAGCCAAATGTAAGGTTCCAACCGTTGAAGATTGGATTCAAGTAAACCGGGAAACGCCTCGACTCGTCAGCGTTCTTCCGAATGGACCCGATTATCACCCGACCATCCGTGCGTATCTTGCAGGAGGAGTTCCAGAGGTGATGCTCCATCTAAGAGATTTAGACTTGCTTGATTTAAATGTTCTAACGGTTACCGGCAAATCACTGGGTGAGAACCTAAATTGGTGGGAGAAATCCGAACGTAGAGAAAAAATGAAACAGCGTTTAATGGAAGCGGACGGGATAAATCCGGAAGAAGTTATTATGAACCCATCTCAAGCTAAAGCACGTGGTATGAGTTCCACCATTACCTTTCCAATCGGCAACATAGCTCCAGAGGGGGCCATTATCAAATCAACGTCTATAGATGCTGACGTGATTGATGAGAAAGGTATCTATTATCATAAAAATAGCGCAAAAGTATTTTCTAGTGAACGAGCAGCCATTGCAGCCATTAAAAATAACATGATTCAGAAGGGCGATATCATGGTTGTCTCAGGTTGCGGCCCATTAGGAACCGGTATGGAAGAAACCTATCAGCTAACCTCTGCCCTGAAGCATTTATCTTATGGAAAATATGTCACATTGATTACCGATGCCAGGTTTTCTGGTGTTTCAACAGGTGCATGTATCGGTCATGTAGGGCCCGAAGCCCTAGCTGGAGGTCCCATTGGAAAGCTAAGAGATGGAGATTTAATCGAAATCCAAATTGACACGGTCAATCTAGAAGGTCATCTTCACTTTCTAGGGTCCATCGAATCGGAGCTGACACCTACCAATGGGGCAATCGTTCTTGAACAGCGAACAAAAAACGGTGATATTAGGCCAGCACCAAACTTGCCTGATGACACGCGCCTCTGGGCCGCTTTGCAAAATGTAAGTGGAGGAACGTGGAAAGGTAGCGTCTATGACGTCGATCGTATCATTAAAGTATTAAAGGCCGGAGAAGAAGCACTGGCTAAACAACATAATTAAAAATAGTAGAGATGGACCTCACGATGGACCTCACATTAATGGTCTATCTCTACTATTTTTGTTTAGTCAGATTCTTGCTACATCAGATTAATCTCTTTTTAAGAAAAACATCGCTCTTGCTAAACAGTTTGCAGTTCCTCTTGCTGCAATAATCAGTCACTCAAAGTGAAGGTGTTTTCGTTGAATGATCACTTTGCAGAACAGGATTATTTAGAATACCAATGCCTGGAACCTCAATCTCAATCCGATCATGTTCACGTAATGTGAATTCGTTTGGAGGAACAACACACGTTCCAGTTAATAGAATGGTTCCATCAAAGAGTTCATTATCCAGTGTTAAATAATGAACTAGCTCTTCTAATTTACGCTTCAACTGATTTACTTGTGCCCTTCCCTCAAATACCAATTTTTCATTTCTGAAAATCCGGCAAATAATTTCAAACTCATATGGATCAACCACCGCTTCTTTTAATATAATCGATGGACCAATGGAGCATGAATGCTTCCAAACCTTTGCTTGAGGAAGATATAATGGATTCTCTCCTTCGATGTCTCGACAGCTCATATCATTTCCCGCAGTATAGCCTAGGATGTTACCACTCTTATCTAGGACCAATCCTAACTCTGGCTCTGGAATCTGCCAATTTGAATCCGAACGTAAGTATACAGGATCATTTGGACCTACCGTTCTGGCTGCCGTGGACTTAAAGAAAATCTCAGGACGTGTAGCATTATAGACCTTATCATAAAAAGTTTCTGCGTTTAGCTTCCCTTGAGTAGCTTCATAGTTACGGGCTTCTTTACTTTTTTTGTAGGTGACGCCGGCTGCCCATACTTCTGGAGCGTCTAGTGGAGTGGTAAGTTCAAGCTCAGCCAAAGCTAGGTGGGATTGATTTTTTGAGAATTGCTGAACCAAATTTAGCGGTGTTTCATTCTGACTCTTCGCTTCTGTGACCATTGATACAAAATCCGAAAAGGGTAGATCAAACACCATATTATCTTCCGTCACTGCTGCTAATTGTTTTCCGTTAACTGTTTTATAACGAATAATCCTCATATATCTTGTCCTTTCTGCTTTGAATTTGGGAATAAATGAATGCGCTTACATTGTAGTTTTAACTGGTGTATTTGTCAATTAATATTCCATTTATACTACCTTATTGTTACTAAACTTTATGGACTAGCTTTTCGCGCAAAAATTCAATAAAAATGAGCATTTTTGAATTTTTTGCTCCTCCTTAAGGTTTTTTTGAGCATCAAGCTTATCTTTTTGAGCATTTATCATTTTTATGAGCACCTATCGAAATTTCTGAGCACTCTTAATCTGTTTTTGAGCATCTCAGACTTATTTCTTTGACCAGTCTAACTTCATACAGTTATAAATACTCATAAAAAAAGAAGCCCCAGTAAAGGTTAATCCTCTTTACTGGGGCTTTCTCTTATCAAGGCTCACGAGCGAATGATTACATCATTCCGCCCATGCCGCCCATTCCACCCATGCCGCCCATATCAGGCATTCCGCCTCCGCCAGCGTTTTCTTCTGGCTTATCAGCGATTACGGCTTCGGTTGTAAGAAGCATTGCAGATACGCTTGCTGCGTTTTGAAGAGCAGAGCGTGTTACTTTAGCAGGGTCAACGATACCAGCGTCAACCATGTTTACGTACTCGCCAGTTGCAGCGTTGAAACCAATTCCAACTGCTTCACCTTTAAGACGTTCTACGATTACAGATCCTTCAAGACCTGCGTTGTGAGCGATTTGACGAACTGGTTCTTCAAGAGCACGGATTACAATGTTTACACCCGTTGCTTCGTCTCCAGTAGCATCTACAGCTTGAACGGCTTTAAGTACGTTAACAAGTGCTGTACCACCACCAGCTACAATTCCTTCTTCTACTGCTGCGCGCGTAGAATTCAGGGCATCCTCGATGCGAAGCTTACGTTCTTTCATTTCAGTTTCCGTTGCAGCTCCAACTTTAAGGACTGCTACTCCACCTGCAAGCTTAGCTAGACGTTCTTGAAGTTTTTCTTTGTCAAACTCAGAAGTTGTTTCTTCTAGCTGAGCTTTGATTTGGTTTACGCGACCAGCGATTTGATCTGCTTGACCAGCACCTTCAACGATTGTTGTGTTTTCTTTTGTTACAACAACCTTGCTTGCGCGACCAAGTTGAGAGATGTTCGCTGATTTAAGATCAAGTCCTAGATCTTCAGTGATCACTTCTCCACCAGTTAGAACTGAGATGTCTTCAAGCATTGCTTTACGACGATCTCCAAATCCAGGAGCCTTAACAGCTACTGCATTAAATGTTCCACGAAGTTTGTTCACAACAAGAGTAGCTAGAGCTTCGCCTTCAACATCTTCAGCAATGATTAGGATTGGACGGCTCTGTTGTACAACTTGCTCAAGAACTGGAAGTACTTCTTGGATGTTTCCGATTTTCTTATCAGTGATAAGGATATACGGATTCTCAAGTACAGCTTCCATTTTGTCAGAGTCTGTAACCATGTATGGAGAAGAGTATCCACGGTCAAATTGCATACCTTCTACTACTTCAAGCTCTGTAGAGAAACCTTTTGATTCTTCAATTGTGATAACGCCGTCGTTTCCAACACGCTCCATTGCCTCTGCAATGATTTGGCCGACTTCATCGTCACCTGAAGAAATAGCAGCAACCTGTGCGATTGATTCTTTTCCTTCAATTGGTTTTGCGATCTTTTGAAGCTCTTGAACAGCAGCAGCTGTTGCTTTCTCAATTCCTTTACGGATAACCATTGGGTTAGCACCAGATGTTACGTTTTTAAGACCTTCGCGAATCATTGCTTGAGCAAGAACGGTAGCAGTAGTAGTACCGTCACCAGCGATGTCGTTGGTTTTGCTTGCTACTTCAGCAACAAGTTTTGCACCCATGTTTTCAAATGCATCTTCAAGTTCGATCTCTTTAGCAATAGTTACACCATCATTCGTGATAAGTGGTGAACCAAATTTTTTCTCAAGAACCACGTTACGTCCTTTTGGTCCAAGCGTTACTTTTACAGCGTTTGCAAGTGCGTCTACTCCGCGAAGCATGGAACGACGTGCATCTTCACTAAACTTAATATCTTTAGCCATTTTGTCTGCCTCCTAGTTAAATCTTGAGTATAAGCTCTTTTATTTAGCCAATTACAGCGAGAACATCGCTCTCACGTAAAATCAAATAATCTTTTCCATCATATTTCACTTCAGTACCTGCATATTTTGAGAAGATAACAGAATCGCCTTCTTTAAGCTCAAGCGCAACACGCTCGCCATTATCTGTTACACGGCCTGCTCCTACAGCAACGATTTTACCTTCTTGTGGTTTTTCTTGTGCTGAACCCGGTAGTACAATTCCGCTTGCTGTTGTTTCCTCTGATTCGATTTGTTCAAGAACAATACGATCACCTAATGGTTTTAACAAGGAAAACACCCTCCCTTTGATTACTATGTAGTGGACTTATTAGCACTCGTTCGCTATGAGTGCTAACACAATTCTTATGATAATCATTACAGCTATCTTTTGCAAGTCATTTGCGTGAATTTTTTTGTCGAAACACTTCTAACTTTGCGTTGGTAGTGTTTGTGCGTACTTCTTCTATATTATTCGTCACAGTCATAAGGCATCCCTTCTGATTTTCTGCACAGACTATGATAAAATGAACAAATGATTTGACCACGAAAAAAGGAGCAATTGTTTTGAACATACGGTATTGGTTTATCCTTGTCACTTTTATAGCCATGCTATTTGGCGCGGTTCCATTCGTGCTATTATTTAGAGCACTTGGGATCTCAGATATTAATCAACTGATTGGCTATTCAACTGTTACAAGCTATATCATTGGTACGATTATTATCTTTCTACTTCTCCTTCCCGATATGCGGCTTGGAAATCTAGATCGCAACCGCTCAAATATTGGTATGACCATTGTGTGGTCGATTACTGGGATCTTTCTAGTTTTTGTTGCACAGTACGCAGCTGCGTTAATTGAAATCTTTGTCTTTGGAATTGAACCTGGATCTGAAAACACGGAAAGTCTAGTTGAGTTAAGCCGGGCTGTACCATTTATGATTATTGTAATTGCAATACTTGGACCAATTATTGAAGAGATTGTATTCAGAAAAGTATTGTTTGGCTCTCTGCACAAAAAAATGAACTTTTTCTTTGCTAGTACGTTAAGTTCATTGGTTTTTGCTGCAGCACATTGGGACTTTGAACATTTGCTTGTTTATCTTGCAATGGGTTATGCTTTTGCTTTTCTGTATGTTATTAGCAAACGTATTATTGTACCAATCATCGCGCATATTTCACTCAATTCATTTGTTGTGCTTGTTCAAGTTGTTTTTTACGACGACATTCAGCGATTAATGGAGCAGTATAATATTGATGCATCTATGATTTTGCGTGTGATAGGAGGCTAATATGAGAATCATTTCTCCTGTTCCAATGGCCATTTTTTATTTTTTACTTGGTTCATTATTAATTTATTTTGCAACTAGGCATGTCGGAGCAAATGGCTTGACCTTTCTTAGTTATTTCTTTGTCGCTTTTGCCGCTTATGACTTTTTTGTAGGCATACGATTACTTCTAATGCGTAAGACAATTAAAAAGATGCAAGATAAATAATTGAACATGCTTAAAAGCCCTACTCCAACCTTGGAAATGGGCTTTTTTGTTATAACTCTTCATATACTACTTTTGTTTTTTTCTTAGTGACCGTCGACCAGCTATAAACTAGGTGTTTTCTATCATCCATTGAGTGCTTTTTTATCGTTAGAACTGTTTCAGTGCCAACTGTATCGTCCAACTCATTCTTTGTAGGATTTATATCTGACACTGTTTGTATCTGTGACTCTTCATCTATTTGATATGAGTTTGTATACTGCTCCGTTTCAATGTTGTTGGTTGGTTCACTACTAATTGATGCAATCAAACAGACCATACAAAAAAGCGGAATCCAAACGTAAAGTTTGTTCATCGCCATTCCTCCAAATTGTTTATCATTATTTTATATACCCTTACACATTTTTTCAAAACATTATTTTTAAAAAAGGATATGGATAGAAGTTTGGATAACCTATAGGTGATTCTGCAATTTAGCCGCTCCCGGGATGGGCGACACGCTTTCCGTGGGAGGGCGACAGCCTAATTTAGCTTTGCCTAATCATTTCAACCTTGCCCTTTAGTCGTGACCACTGAAAAAACTAGCTAAAAATCAGCTCATGTGCACCGCTCCAGGAGAAACACCCGCTTCCAACGGGAACGGCCTCAGCCCTTGAAGTGGAAGGGCACCCCCTCAATGTCGCTCTGCCTCGTTCTGTTCCGTAGGAGTCTTCGGTTTCTCCTTCCGCTACTGTTCTGGTCAACCAAATAGCGAACGTTCCTTTTTAAGAATAGTCGTCATTTGGGTCTGTCTCTATCCTTTTACTCTGGACTCTTCATTTTTGATAAGATAAGTGTATCAAACGTGAAAGTGGTGGCTGATTATGATCTGAAAACAACAATCTCTCCAAAGATTAGCTTACCAGCCTACCCACTGGTGCAAACAAAAAAACCGAGCCATTATGTTAGTCAAACAACATAATGGCTCGGTTATGGTGATGCTAAACATTTTTTTCTTAACATCTTTGTTGTGTCCATTAATCAATCTTCTTCAAGTAATCCATTTTCAACTAACCAATTATACGCAACAATCGATACACTTTGACCTTCGACATCTACTTCATAATTTAATTGCCTCATGATTTCAATATCTAGTTTGTCAGCCAATTCTTTTGTTAGCACTTCTATATCGGGATGTTCCGTAAGTACATCCTCATTAATTGTGACGGCGACGTTATATGGTGGAAAAACCGATTGATCATCTTCTAATGGAATTAAATCATATTGATCAATTCGTGGATCCGTTTCGTAACCTAAGCCTACGTTCAGTTCCTCATTGTATAAGGCTTCATATATTAATCCTGCATCCATCTGTCTCAGTTGTCCGGCACCGAATGCAAAATCATATGTCTCTTCAACACTTGGCAAGCCGTCTGGACGATTCGCAAATTCTCCATCCGTTCCAAAAGAAAGTGTGTTTGGATTCTCATTCACGTAATCAGCTAAATCACTTAACGTCTCAATTCCGAGTTCATCTGCTTCTTCTTGCCTCATAAGCAGCGTGTACGTATTATTTACATCAGAAACGTTAATCCAATCGATTCCATTTTCTTTATCAAGACGTTTAACCTCAGCAAAAGCATCATCAGGGTCAGCAATTGGATCCTCACCCATATAGCTAACTAATGCTGTTCCGGTATATTCCCAATATAAATCAACCTGACCGTTCTCAAGAGCAGTACGAACAACATTACTACCTAAGTTAGACATCTGTCTAACATTATAACCTTCGTTTTCAAGCAAATGAAAAGTCATTTCTGATAAAAGCTGCTGCTCGGTAAATGTCTTAGCCCCAAGTGTCAGTTGGTTACTTCCTGCACCAAATACACTACAGCCACTTAATACAATGAACAGTGCTAATGTTATATGTAACGACCCAAATAGGCGCTTCATTCTATTGACCCTCCCTTCTTATTCTACAGTTTGTAAGGTAGCTGATTTAGCCCCTTTTGGTGTAACTGCTCTACCCATCCAGGCAAGAAGCAAATCAATTCCAATGGCCATTAAGGTAACAGGTACCGCACCTGACAATAAGAAACCATTATCAAACAAATTAATTCCTGTAAAAATCCAAACTCCTAATCCACCGCCACCGATGTAATAAGCAAGCGCCGCGGTTCCTACATTTAAAACGATTGCTGTTCGTAAGCCAGCAATGATGGCATAGCTAGAATTAGGTACTTCTATCCTCCAAAAAATTTGTGAAGGTTTCATACCCATGCCTTTACCTGCGTCCTTCAGGTTTGAATCAATGGAATTAAAACCAGCCACAGCATTTCGAAAAATAGGGAGAACTGAATAAATAAATAAGGCAAAAACTGCAGGAGCAAAACCAATGCCTAAGATCCCGATCATCAGGGCTAAAACGGCTAAACTTGGAACCGTTTGGGCCAAATTTGCAACATTCGACGTAATCCACTCAAATTTTTTATATTTTGGTCTTGTCACGAATACAGCTAAAGGCAAGGCGACAATCACCGCCAAAAGCGAAGATACAGCAACAAGTAGCAAGTGCTGTCCAAACAAGATCAAAAAGGTTTCAGAGTCAGAGAAAATTCGATTATAGTAGCCGTTTGCAGCTGTCCAAATGAAAAACAATGCAACTAACACGTACAAGACCGTTTTAACGATCCGGTTAATGAGTTGATTTTTACTCACGTGATCACCTGCTCAGATTGTTTTTTCGTTTTTGGACGAACCTTCATCTCTAAATGAAGATACTTTTGCACAAGATCAATTGTGATCGCTCCTTTTTCTTGATCATTATCATCTAGTACAACAATCTGATCCGCCTCTTGATTTAACAACATCGCAAGTGTATTTCTTAAATCCGCGTTAACATGCACGGTTTTTGAATCCTCAACAGATTGATCGAGTCCTACAAGACCAATCTCGGCTTCAAGCTCAGCAATCGTATGCAAGCTCAAATGTTTAATTGCACGATCTTTTCCAATAAATGAAGAAACGTACTCATTAGCTGGGTTAATTAGAATGTCTGACGGAGAACCAAACTGCATAATTTCACCGTCTCTCATTAAGACAATTTTATCTGCCATTTTGATTGCTTCATCAATATCATGGCTAACAAACAGAATTGTCTTTTTAACTTCTCTTTGAATTTGCAAGAATTCATCCTGGATTCTCTCACGAATTAGAGGATCTAGGGCACCAAAAGGCTCATCCATTAGCATAACGGGAGGATCTGCCGCTAATGCACGTGCTACACCAATACGCTGTTGTTGACCACCAGACAACTCATTCGGATGACGTTTTCTAAATTCGTCTGGATCGAGCCCAATTAACTTCATTAGTTCATTATAACGAGCTCTTTTTTTCTTTTGACTCCATCCAAGCAGATCAGGAACAATCACAACATTTTCTTCAATCGTCATATTTGGAAACAATCCATTGCTTTGAATAACGTAACCAATTTGCCTACGCAGCTCAATTTCATTTAATTCATTTATGCTTTTACCATTAATTTTTATATCTCCTTCTGTCATGGTTTCTAAACGATTAACCATACGTAACAAGGTGGTCTTTCCACAGCCAGATGGACCTAAAAAAATCACAATTTCCCCTTCTTTAACTTCAAAGCTAACATCTTTTACTGCGGTTACTTCACTCGTATATTTTTTTACTACATGATCAAATGTAAGCATTTATTCACCTCTATCTAGATTATTGGGTTAAACCTTTTGGAGTAAGCCACTTCTGAATAAAAAATAAAAGTCCATCTGCAACAATTGCCAATAATGAAACTGCTACTGCCCCTGCGATAATCGAATAATGGTCTCCTCTAGTAATGCCTTGTACGATTAGGCCACCTAATCCTCCAGCACCAATAAAAGCTGCAATAACACCAATCCCAATATTCAAAACAACAGCCGTTCGTATGCCCGCCATAATAACCGGCATTGCATTTGGAATCTCGACTCGCAAAATACGCTGACTACTTTTCATTCCTATTCCATTTGCCGCATCCTTTATTTCTGGGTTCACGTTTTTAATGGCTGTATATGTATTACGAATGATTGGAAGTTGCGAATACAAAACAAGCGCGGTAAGAGCTGGAACAAAGCCAATCCCTTGATTAATAATCGAGAAAAAAGGAATCATTAATCCAAAAAGCGCAATACTCGGAATGGTTAATAAGATAGACGCAGCTTGTAAAACCGTCTCGGCTAATTCATCATTTGTTGTGAGATAGATTCCAATCGACACGCCTATCGCAATGGCAATAATTAATGCCAGACCGACTAAAACAATATGTTCAATCGTCATGCTAATAATCGTGGATTGATTAATTTGTAGAAACTGAATCCAATCGGACATTTACATCATCACACTCCTTTTCATTTTTTCTGAACTGGATAAAAACTTTAGTAGGGATAATTAAGTGAGGGGATTCACAAGACATCGTATGTATACTGAGCACTAAGTAATAGTGTTCAGTAACGAGGGATAATATCTATTACCCTAATCGACACGTATTAAAACCTACAAAATAAAAAAACTGTCCGAGTGTGTCGTAATCACTCGAACAGTTTTTTTATTAAGCTAGATGTTCACTTGGTTTTAGTGGATTTTGATCTATAAGACGATTCTTTTTGTTTAATCTATTTTTCACAAAAGGTATTAGGTAACGATCAACTCCAATTCTTCCCGCGTTAGCTCCTGCTACTAAAATAATGATGCCAAGCAGAATCATTATTGGGTTCGTAGAGATTGTTCCAAGCGAGTAAAAATGAGAAGTTCATGACGATTCCAAAAAACGCCGCTGTTGTTGTCAGTAATCCTAAGATAAGTCCAAGTCCAACAATAATTTCTCCCCATGCTACCATAGTGCTAAAGAGACCTTCATATGGTAATGCGACATTTTCAAGAAAGCTCACGTAGAAAGGATAAATCACTTCTTCACCCTTTACTACTGGGTTAGCAACAGCTGCTTGTAAAAAACCACCAGCTGAAAACTCTCCTGTTACTTTTCCGAGCCCTGAAGTCAACCACGTCCATCCAAGATACACACGTAAGATCACCAATAATCCTGCTGCCCATTTACTTTCTCTTAAAAATCGATTAAACATATGAAAACCTCCTTGTTTTTTATTATGTGAAATGTTTCACATTGTCTTTCTACTCATAGTATAAGCGATTTCATTCGCTTTGTGAGCGTTTTTACAAGAAGTACATACTTTGTTCACAACTTCACAAACTATCACTTATCAAATAAAAAACGAACAGTCTCCTGTCCGTTTTTTGTGTCATTCCTATTAATTACTGGCTAATGCTTGCGCTAATGTAGACTTGATATTAATCTGCTCAAATGACAAGCCAAGCTGCACCGCGGTTTGTGCAATTTCAGGACGAATTCCAGATAGAGTTGTTTGTACTCCAATAATAGATAATGCAGAAATTAATTGAAAAATTTCATTGGCTACCATTGTATCGATGATCACAACACCAGATAGGTCTAGGAAAAGATGATCTACACCCTTCTCTGCACATTGAGCCAATGTGTTCTCTAAAATCGATTTAGCACGGGCTGTATCAATATCTCCTACTAAAGGAAGCAACGCACTATTGTTTTGAAGCAAAATGACTGGAGAGCTAAGTTCGTTAATCATTTCTTTTTGTGCTTCTAACTGGACTGTTGTATTGGTATCAATCTTTTTGATGAAATGGTGAATAGTGAAATCCAATGTCTTAATGACTTGTTTTCTCCATTCATCAGCCAGTTCCTTTGATGCTTCGGTTGAATTCTCTTCAACAAATTTATTAATGTAGGATAGGTAAATATCTCTTGTTCTCACAAATTCTCTAAACATTTGATGAAGTGGTGTTTGTAAATGTGCTCGATCATTGCCAATTTCATTGATCCAGCTATAAATTCGTTCTTGTACCTCTGAAATAGGTTTTGTAAAAATTAAATTTAATGTAATTAAGTATGCTGTATTTTGTTGCATTAATTTATGTATCGCATCTGAATCCTTCACAGAATAAACCGAATCTACATCATCTTCCTCAAGCGTTTTAAACCAATCTTCTGTAATGTTCTTAGATTCTTTTTCCATAAATTCATATAGCGACTGATTAATCATCGTCATAGCCTAAACCATCTCCATATCGTTTTTAATTTTTAATCTGATTGCTTCTTTTGAGCTGCTTCTTCAGTTAGTTTGTACTTACGATAGGTCAGCTTTGAAAGCCATATACTAAATTCATAAAGTAACAATAAGGGTACAGTAACCATTAGATGTGAAAATAAATCTGGTGGTGTGATGAACCCAGCAATCACAAGTAGGACAAAATAAGCGTATTTCCGTATCTTACGTAGAAGAATGGGTGTTAGTAATCCAATCCGAGTTAGAAACATCACAACTACTGGTAGTTGGAATAATGCACCAAACGGCAAAATTAATTGAAACAAAAAAGCAAAATACTCGTTAATCCCGTACTGTTCCGTAATATCCAGGCGATCTGCCATACTAGCCATAAAGGAAAGGATAAATGGAAAAAGAACAAAATAAGCAAATGCAACACCTGTCAAAAACAAGACAAATGCAATGGGAATATAGGCAAGTGTTGCTTTCTGTTCCTTCTCATGTAGACCTGGTTTCACAAAGGACCACAGTTGATACAGAACCACTGGAAAAATGAGAACTATACCAATGGCAAAGGTAAAGGTCATAAATATACGAAGTGGATCAGTCATTTTAAAAGCATTCATTGGCAAATCTCGAGCTTCTGGCGTCTGCTGAAGCAACGTGATAAGTGGTGATGAGACAAAAAATCCAACAATCAGCGCCACTGCAAAAAAGACGAGGACGATAAAAAGTCTTCGTCTTAATTCCTCAAGATGGGCCCATATGGACATTTCCTGTTCTTTCATATGAAATCCTTCCTTATTTTAAACTTGGTCTTTTTCGCGTTTCTTATCGTCTTCATCATCAGCAAGACCTTTAGTTGCATTCTTAAACTCACGTAGGCTTGATCCAAATGCTTTTCCTAGCTCCGGAAGCTTCTTCGGTCCAAAGATTAGTAAGGCAACAATCGCAATAAGTATAATACTCATTGGTCCCATAGGCATAATTTATTTCTCCTCCTTATTGTGGTGAATCTAATGGATAATGCTTTAGAAAATACACAAGTGCTTGAAGCTCAATGGCAAGATCAATATGATGGACTCTAACAGAATCCGGTACAGTTAGTCTTGCAGGTGTAAAATTCAGAATTCCTTTTACTCCAGCTGCAACAAGCCTGTCCGCAATTTTTTGAGCAACTGGTGCCGGAACGGTCAAAATAGCAACCGAAATATTTTCAGTGTGCAGTTCTTCAAATTGGTCCAGATCATGAATCACTACACCTCCAACATCAGTACCGATCTTATTCTTGTCTACATCAAATGCCATGTCAATCTGGGTATTATTATTTTTAAAAAAGTTATAGTGAAGAAACGCCGTGCCTAGATTCCCGACTCCAACAGCATAACCTTTGTTAAGTCATCTTGATCTAGTGTTTCACGAAAAAAAGAAAGTAGATAATTAACATTGTACCCATATCCTTTTTTTCCTAAAGCGCCAAAATAAGAAAAATCTCTTCTGATTGTTGCAGAATCTACTTTAACCGCTTCACTCAGTTCTGTTGAAGATACTCGTTGCTTACCGGAAGCATGTAAGTTCTCGAGGAACCGATAATAAAGTGGAAGTCTTTTTGCAGTTGCTTGTGGTATCTTCATTTGGTCTGACTTCATTAGTTTCCTCCTGAGATTGTTCATCCTCTTTCTGAAGAGAGAACTACCTATATTGTACACTATTTTACGAGGAATGTAAGGGCTAGCATAAGAAGTATTCATAAGTTGTGAGGATGTTCTGTTATACGTTACACTATATAAAAAGAAGTGTACACGGGAAGGACTTATTATGATTGTTTTACAATGTATCAATGTATCAAAAGCTTTTATTGCTGACCCTATTTTAAAAAATGTCAAACTTGAAGTCCAAACTGGAGATAGACTAGCACTTGTCGGTCGAAACGGCGCTGGAAAGTCCACATTGTTAAAGATAATTGCTGGTGAGTATCAACCCGACGAGGGACAAATTATGATTCCAAAAGGTGTGCGCATTGGTTACCTTGAACAGCATAGTGGATTGGCATCTGAACGTTCGATTTGGGATGAGATGCTTACTGTTTTTGACCCCTTACGTAAGATGGAACATAAACTTAGAGAACTCGAGTCAACTATGTCAGATGAGAAGGTTCTCTCTGATGACAATAGCTATGCCAAGCTGCTTAAGGAATATGATGAACTGCAAATTACCTTTAAGGACCAGGGTGGCTATCAATATGAAGCGGACATTCGGAGCATTCTCTCTGGCCTTAACTTTTCGAGCTTTGATTATTCCACTAGCATCTCAACTCTCAGTGGCGGTCAACGCACAAGACTTGCCCTAGCGAAGTTATTACTACAGAGACCAGACCTATTAATTCTAGATGAACCGACCAACCATCTTGATATTGATACACTATCGTGGTTAGAGCAATTTTTAAATGGATATAAGGGTGCGATTCTACTTGTATCCCATGATAGATATTTTCTCGATCAGATTGTAACAGGTGTGATTGAGCTTTCCAGACAGCAATCGATAAAATATCCTGGAAACTACAGCTTTTATCTAGATGAAAAAGCAGCAAGATTTGAACAAGAGCTAAAGCAGTTTGAGAAACAACAGGATGAAGTAGCCAAGCTTGAAGATTTTATTGCTCGAAATCTTGTTCGTGCTTCTACAACGAAAAGAGCTCAAAGTAGACGAAAACAACTTGAGAAGATGACCATGTTGGACAGGCCAGCTTGGATCTGAGAAATCTGCGTCGTTTTCATTTGATATAAAACGTCAAAGCGGAAATGAAGTTCTCCGAGTTCATGATCTTACTCTTTCCTTTTCGGATGAACCTATCCTAACAGATTTGAATCTAGAGCTTAATAAAGGAGAGAGTGTTGCTTTAATCGGTCCAAATGGAGCCGGCAAATCCACTTTACTAAAAGCGATTATGGACAAGCTTCAGCCTGATTCAGGAACCATTCGATTTGGTTCCCATGTAACAGTTGGCTATTATGATCAGGTTCAGGCAGATCTCCAATCAAACAAAACCGTGTTAAATGAATTATGGGACGAACATTCACTGACTCCAGAAAAAGACATTCGTACAGTGCTTGGGCAACTTTTTGTTTAGTGGAGATGACGTGTTAAAACCAGTAACGGCTCTAAGCGGTGGAGAAAAAGCTAGGCTAGCCCTGGCAAAGCTGATGATGCAAAAAGCTAATTTACTACTCTTAGATGAGCCAACCAATCACCTTGACCTCGATGCCAAAGAAATACTGGAAGCAGCATTAATAGATTACCCAGGCACATTACTCTTTGTCTCACATGATCGCTATTTTCTTAATCGATTAACAACACGTACTGTTGAGCTAGAGGATGGGAAAACAACTTCCTATTTAGGAGACTATGATTATTACCTTGAGAAAAAGGAAGAAAAAAAGCAATTCGAGCTATTAGAAGAGCAAAAAAACAGTGTTATCCAATCAAAAGAAGTACAAGTACCTAAACAACACTACACTCAAGATAAGGAAGCCAAAAAACAAGAACGCCAAGCGCCTACGTCGCATTGAAGCCATTGAAGCTGAGATGGCTCAACTCGAGGAGTCAATCAACAAAAATGAACTAGCCTTATGCGACCCAGAAATCTATGCAGATCACGTCCGCGCAACTGAAATTCAAACAGAATTAAACTCAGCTAACCAATTACTTGAGTCTTTAATGGAAGAATGGGAATCACTTCAAATTGAAGAATGAGAATTAGTTTCTAGATCAACAGTATACAAACGAATGAACATGGCGAACGATCCTAAATAGGATCGTTCGCTATTTGGTTTTAGTGATAGATCTTGGTAGTCGGAGGTTGGTCTTGGTATTGGGTGCTGTCTCTTGGTGTGATGAGCTTCGTCTTGGTTTTAGATGCTGTCTCTTGGTGTGGCGAGCTTCATCTTGGTTTTGGGTGCTGTCTCTTGGTAAGTTGTAGGGGGTTCTTACTGAAGTTTCCCTTTCTCTTACTATCAATGCCGGGCTCTTGCTCCCACCGCTGTTCTTCTTGTTCTAGCTGCTCCGAGCTTAGTAAAAGCTCAATCCCTCTTGATATTTCTGTCATTTCTCTTGCTATCACAGCTACTATCTTGGTGGATCAAAAATCCTCCTGGGTTACGGCCAATCTTTCTTGGTATTGCCCTTTGCCTTTGCCTTTGCCCTTTCCCTTTGCCCTTTGCCCCTAATCCCTTCTCGCTCTACCCCCTCACCAATTCTCCCTGTGAATTAACTCTGCTCCACTTGAATCCAATAAAAATAAGTAGCTACTACACAAAACATCGAGGTTGCTGCGGCGACGACTCCTGAATCATTGATGAGAAGAAGGATAATCGAGCAGACCACTCCCGTTTTGATAAACAATTGTTTACCAAGCTCAGAAAATCGAACACGTTTCCACCATAAAATAACCGCTGCAAGTAAATAACTAGTTACCAGCAGCTGCGTCCAGTTTGAATGCTTAAACAACTTGATATTCATTTCTAACTTACGGATAATCGTATCCATAATAAACGAAATGTCACCAGCGAACAGCCTCCCGAAAGCCGTTCCGATATGAGATGGCTTTCCTATTAATTGAAGGAGGTAAAGAGACAAAATAGCACCTACTCCTGTTAGTAAACTGATTAGGATTATCTTTTTTGCAGTGAATCTCACGTTTCTATACAGAACCATCCAATACATGATCGCCAAACCGGCTGACAAAAATCCACCTGCATTTGCCCCTAGTTGCGTGTGCCCAATAAACAACAGCTGTGCTCCAAATATAAAAGCAAGTAGTAATCTTCGCATCCACTTATGACTGACTCTTATGAAATAGACAGTCATAACAAATAGAAAACTAATAAAAATTCCTACGTACTCATTACCAATTCCGTAATATCTCGCACCGATAATTGGATCATATCCTAAATATGAGTGGGACAGCAGGGATGAGCCTGTTAACACATCCACACATAATACGATTACTGTTATTGAGGCTGTTACATCTAAACCAACATCTCCAAGAATTCTAAAAATCGCTCCCCACAAAACAGAACAACCAATAAGGAGCAATACAAAAATCCCAACCCCTGCCCTTGTCTCGAGTCCCGCTAAAACTAAAAACCAAAGTGGGGAGCTAAGTGCTGATAGTAGAATTGTTGGAAGCAGAACGCTGCTCAATTTTTTTTTAGAACCAAACCATGTTAAACAACCAACCGCAAGCAGTAATACAGCCAAACTGGTTACATAGATAGAAAGCACCAACGCACGTGACGCAAAAATTCTCACAGACTGATGGACGCTACTTATCAGTTCTTGCTGTGCACTTCCGTCTGTTCCTACCTTCTTCAAAGGAAATCCAACATCGTAATTGTCTACAGCCATCCCTAACTCCTGAACAAAAGTTGGTATTAGATCAATATTACTTAATACGTCCGTTCTTCTTGTTGTCTCAGAGTAAAATGTTCCGCCACTCTCTCCTTTTATCCAGTTATACACAGGAGCCAGCTGCTGTTTATTCGCGTATGCCTGCTTGTTCACAAATGGAGATAGCAGCCAGATCTGATCATCATACTGTTCATGGATCGATGAAATAAATGTCTCTAATTCAACTAATGCCTGTTCTTTTTGTAATATGTATTGTGCCTCAGTCATTTGATGCTTTAGCTGATAGAGGCGATACAAGTCCCCCCACTCAATTACAACAAGGCGTTTGCTCCGAAGAGTTTCGCTTTTTAATTGATTCATGATCCATTCCGTGTTCATTTTTATACCAAATGCACGACTATGATCGCGAATAACACTTGAACGAAAATGTCCAGTGGCACCACCTTGAGAATCCATCGTAATCAAACTAGCAAATCGATGCTGATGATTCGTATCACTTGTACCCATTACATAGGTGGTTATGCCCTTGTTCTTTAGTCGGTCTCCAAACTGGCCAACCTTTGATTTATAAAGTGTCACCTGATTTTCCCGTTGCATCTCGGCAATGAGTGGATGAACAATAGGCAAGTTTGTTTGATATCCAGTAAGTTGTTCATATTGTTCTTGAATTGGTCTACTTTGTACGATTTCGTCTGAGTCATAACCATTCCAAGCTTGGACGCCTATTGATTTACGACCTGAAGCGAGCGTCATCATACTTCCCATCTCAGAATATAGGCCGGCCGACTTTGTATTCATGGCCCCAATGTATGCATGATCCCATAACAACTTGTCCCCAAATTCGGTATACCACTCTGTATCATCAAAACTCATGCCAGGAACAATCAAAACAATTTGAGAACTTCCTATATCATTTGGTTTTGCTTCCACAGAATAGGGTAAAGATAAAACAAATAAGCAAACTAGCATAATCAGTCGCATTTGTCCGCTCCTTTGCAATATATTCTGACATATCCACATTATCCACAGACATATCCACAGAAAAAGAATAATAAATGATATCCTTTACAGTTTGTTTATACTTTGTAAATGTGTCTTCGCATTTCCTTCATATTATTCTTCCAAGATGATTTCCACATTATCCACAGCTTGTTGATAATTTTATACACAGAAATAAACGCATCTTATTCTTTTTAATTGATGTTCTTTTTATTGTTCCACATCTGATACATTTCATAAAAAAAGAACGAAAAAAGGGATGACCCTTCTTCCGTTCCTATTAAATCTAAAGCTTATAATTCCATTCCCGGACGACCATTCAGATCCAAGCAGCAAATGTACCATGCTCTAATTGGTAAAAAGCTGCTGCTCCGATCATAGCCGCATTATCTGTACACAAGGATAAAGGCGGGATAGACAAAGTCAAAGACTCAGCAAATTCCTTCTCAAGTGCCGCTCGTAGGCCTTTGTTAGCTGCTACTCCTCCAGCTACGACCAATTGTTTCACTCCATACTTATTAACAGCTGTTCTCGTTTTGCTCACCAATACATCGATGACACTTTCCTGAAAACTAGCTGCTAAATTAGCTGGGTTCGGTTTTTCACCACGTTGCCTCTGATTATGCACCACATTTAATACGTGTGATTTTAATCCACTAAAACTAAAATCCAAGGAGTCTGGCTCTAACCATGAACGTGGAAAAGTCATCTCCGCTTTTCCTTCATGTGCTAAACGATCAATGTGAGGTCCACCTGGATATGGCAGTCCTAATGTTCGTGCCACTTTATCATACGCCTCGCCTACTGCATCATCTCGTGTCATACCCATCGTTTCATAGTGGCCATCCTCTTGCATATAGATCAGCTCAGTATGTCCACCAGATACTACTAACGCGAGTAGTGGAAAACGCATCGGTTGGACAAGCTGATTCGCATAGATATGACCAGCAATATGATGGACACCAATTAGCGGCAGACTATGCGCAAAGGCTAGTGCTTTAGCTGCATGTACTCCAACTAGCAATGCTCCAACAAGACCTGGGCCTTCCGTAACAGCCACTGCATCTAAATCTTTCGGCTCTAAATTTGCCTCAACAAGCGCCTGCTCTATGATTCTAGTCACTTGCTCCACATGATGTCTTGAAGCTACTTCAGGAACAACTCCACCAAAACGCTTATGGCTTTCAATTTGTGAAGCCACTACATTGCTCAGTATAGTTGTTCCGTTTTCAATAACTGCTGCTGCCGTTTCATCACAGCTTGTTTCAATCGCTAAAATTCGTTTTGTTTTTGTCATATTAAAAATCCACCCACATAACCCACGCGTCCTCCGCATTGTCTTGATAGTAGTTTTTTCGTATTCCGCCTTTTTCCATACCAAACTTCCGGTATAAACCTTGTGCTACTACATTTGATTCCCGCACTTCTAATGAGACACGTTTTCCATCCATGCCTTTAATAAGCGTAATGGCTGCCTCGAGTAGTTCTTCGCCACGCTTTTCGCCTCTGTGCGACGAATGAATGGCAATGTTTGTGATTTGTGCATCTCCTGCGATCAGCCAAAAACCACAGTAACCAATGATCTTGTCTTCTAACTCATAGACGATATAGTTGGCATAATGATTCACCTTTAGTTCATTTTCAAAAATTTCTTTTGTCCAAGGTGATGCAAAAGCGTCCGTTTCAACCTCCATCACTTGCTCCACATCTTGTATGGTCATCAATCGAATCGAATCATTACTCATCTGCCTTGCCTCTTGTTCCTTGCGCTTCCTGCCATTTCGCTTCTGCTTCAGATAGCTGCAAGTAGTTGGGAACTAAGGAGTGCACGTCGCCAACCGGTTCCTTTTTTTCACCTAAAGAAGCTAATTCAGCTGGCCGCGGTAATTGCATGACGGGAGGAGCAAAATGAGCAAGTTCTCCAAGTTTTTCTTGAATGACCTCCATATGTAGAGACACATCCGCTCCAGTAAATAGAACGGGTTGGTCCTTTTGAACAAGTTCATCCAACCAATCGTTTAGTTCAATTAATTTTTCCTCACCATGTTGAACGATTTCGCCATTCTCATTTTTGTACAGTGACGTATACACTCTATGCCGCCTTGCATCTATAATCGGTGAGATTAGACCTTCAAAATATCGTCCTTGCTGTGCCATTAATTCAAGACTAGAGACTCCAACAAGTGGAATGCCAAGTGTCCATGCTAATGTCTTAGCTGTTGTTACACCAATTCTTACACCTGTATAGGAGCCTGGTCCAATTGCCGCAACAATAGTTGATAGCTGCTTTGGTTCAATATTTAACTCCTCTAATACAGTCGATATAGCAGGCATCAATCTAAGGGAATGATTTTTCTTAATATGAGTCGTTACATCAGCTGCTACTTGTCCATCTATTAAAACGGCGACTCCTAATACATAGGAAGATGTATCCATCGCTAACGTTATTCTCATTCTACTAACTCCTTACAAAGCTGTTCAAAGTGTTCACTTTGTGGCTCAAACAGCAAATGTCGTTTTTCTGAGCCTGCATGACGTATGGTAATGTCTAAACGTTTTGCAGGCAACTGTTCTGAAATCTTTGAAGCCCACTCAATAACTGTGATTCCTTCTCCATAAAAGTATTCGTAGAGACCAATATCCTCTTCACCATCTTCATCTAGACGATACACATCCATGTGATATAGCGGAAGACGGCCTTCGTATTCTTTTATAATGGTAAAGGTAGGGCTGTTCACAATCCTTTTTACTCCAAGTCCTTTTGCCAGACCTTTTGTAAAATGGGTTTTTCCTGCTCCCAAATCTCCTTCAAGTGTGATGACATCTCCTGCTTGTAGTAAGGTGCCCAAACGTTTGGCAAACTCCATCGTTTCGTCAGGAGAGTCCACTCTCTTCTTATATCTATTCATCGCTTCACCTTCATCTAAAATGATTAAACCCATCTTTCTTTAAGGGTTCGGTTTTGTTATCTCGTTGAATATAGACCAAATGCTCTGCTTTAGGTTGCACCTCACCTATATGACAAATCTGCACACCAGCTTCTTTGCCTTTTTTAATGAGGGTTTGCAAGTTTTGTTTCGCTATTGTTCCAATCAACTGAAAATCCTCGCCACCATTACACGCAAATTCAAGTCGCTTCTGTTCATTACTGTATACGGATTGCATCGCTGGATGATATGGAATCGAGTCTGCAAACAATGTCAACGTCACATCACTTGCCGCTGCAATTTCATGCGCCTCACTTGCTACCCCATCACTGATATCATTTAAAGATATCCGTGTAGACATCTCCGCACACAAACGTCCTGCTTTAATTTGGGGATTTGGTTCTTGATGGATCTGCACAAGTTGACGTTCTCCTTCATTAAAGGAACCATTCAGACCTTCCTTTAACAATAGCTCTAGCCCTGCAGCCGACGTACCTACGTAACCAGTGACAAAAACGGCATCGCCAGCTTCGGCTTGACCGATACAATTCAACATGATCTTCCACCTGGCCTACCGCCGTGACACTAATGACTAACGAGTCTTTTGCAGATACAGTGTCCCCACCAATCAGATCCATATTAAATGTACGAGCTAGCTTCTCCATTCCTACATATAAATCAGCCAGCTCCTGATCATTCCACTCGGGAGGGATTGCAATGGATACTAAATAAAAACGAGGAATCGCACCCATAGCTGCTAAATCACTAACATTAATCGCAAGTGCTTTTCTGCCAATTTGAAAAGCAGACAGCGTATCTTTTGTAAAATGTACACCTTCAATCATGGTATCCACACAAATCACTTCACGCAATTTCGGGGTGGACTCATACACTGCCGCATCATCACCAATTCCAAGGATTAGCGACGCTTGATTATGGTGTGACGGCTTGACCATTTCTATAAAATCAAATTCATCTTTCACGTAAGGGTCCTCCCCTTTTATCTGCTTCTGATACTCAGTTTAGCTGATTTTAGATAAAGATGCTATTAGCACACTTTATTCTTCATCCACACAAAAAAACCGAAGCAATCGCCTCGGTTTTTTTAGGTATTTGGTATTGCGGGGGGAGGATTTGAACCTCCGACCTTCGGGTTATGAGCCCGACGAGCTACCAGACTGCTCCACCCCGCGTCGTTATAAAGTTTATGGATGTTGTGTTTCTTCGACGTCATCGTTATATCTAAGTATGTCCAAACTTGCTTATTTGCATACTGTTTCTGTGACACAAGATATATCTTACCATGACTTATCAATAAATGCAAACTATAATTTTGAACAATTTTTGAACAAAATGATTGCATTCTTATAAAGATAGGAGTATGATTCACTTCATAGCATTGAATATATGAATTTTTTGTGACAGATTCATATAAAAAAAGGAGAGAATTATGATGTCTGAATTTAAACATGCTTGTCGCACTATGCTCCTAACTCCTGCTGCGTTAGTGTTAACACTAATTTTACTGCCAGTTTTACTTGTGACAGATGTACCGATCTTGCATTCCCTTATAGACTATATAAACCAAGACAGCTAATTCATTAGCTGTCTTTTTTATAGAATAAAAAAACCAAGACAATATGCCGCAATACAGCCTATAACGGTTAAACCTATATACCAGCAAAAAGCTGCCCATTTTTTCTCCTGAATGAGTTGGATCGATTCCATACTAAACGTTGAAAAAGTAGTAAAAGCACCAAGAAATCCTGTGCTTATTAATAACCCCACATTCTCCGTGAATAATCCAAGATGTGCTTGAACAGCGCCTAGTAATAAGGATCCAGCAATATTTATCATTAATATCGGAATAGGAACATCACGATTGGTTTGCAATCGGCTTAACCATATGCTGAGTGAAAAGCGACAAAATGCACCTAATCCTCCAGCTAGCCCAACATAGAAAAAAGTCACTGAGGACACCTTCTTTCTCCCAAAGTCTTTCCTGTCAAAAATCCAACGGCAGCTGCAATCAATCCTCCAGCTAAACTTAAAAACAGATAAGGAGCTAGATGGCCACCTGTTTCTGTGGCAAATCTAACACTCTCCCCTGCAAACGTCGACATCGTTGTGTACCCACCACATAAACCTGTGCCTAAACCTAGCCGGATCCACTCTCTTTTTGAACTAGCAAGAAACCAACCTGAAATCATTCCAAGCAAGAAACTTCCGCTACAATTCACAATCAATGTGGCATTAAACCAGCTTTCAGTCGTTATCATGGTATTTATCGCATATCTTAGACATGTACCTATCGCACCGCCTACTGACACAGCCGCCGCTATTTTCCAGTGCATTTTACCTCACCACTCTTTTTTCTGTATACTAGATATATCTATATCATTTGACTACCCGCACTCATTCATCTTCCCAATTCGTGGTATATTTTGGATATCGATGAGCATACCATAACATGTACAATACATTATTTGAGGTGATTAAACATGGACATTCTTTTAATAAAACTCGTTGCCTCCCTAATATCGGGATTTTTAATAGGGGTTGACCGACAAATCAAACATAAACCACTTGGATTAAAAACAAGTATGGTCATCTGCATTGCCAGTTGTTTAATGACCATCGTCTCTATTGAAGCAGTAGCAAAATACGCTTCTGAACATACACCTAATATGGATCCCATGCGACTTGCAGCACAAGTTGTAAGTGGTGTAGGTTTTCTCGGTGCTGGAGTTATTTTGCGCAGAAGTAATGATGTTATCTCAGGTCTAACAACTGCCGCTATGATTTGGGCAGCCTCTGGACTTGGAATTGCGATTGGTGCAGGGTTTTATATAGAAGCCACTTTCTCCGTCATCTTAATCTTAATTGCAATCAATGTCATCCCTGCTATTTTTGCTGCAGTTGGCCCTTCCTCTTTAAGCTCTAAAGATGTTCATACTCGGATTGTCATTGCTCCTGAAGGACAAATGAGCAGCATTATCGATGCCCTACAGGTTCGAGGGAAAACAATGAAAGAAAAGAGAAATAAGCAGCTAACCGTTCGAGATGTTCAAATAAAGGACTTGTCAAGCGGTGACCAACAAATGGACATTACGCTCTCCATACCTAAAACAATGTATATTACAGATATTTACTACCTCATCAAGGATATTGATTATGTACAAACTGTAGATGTTGAAAAAAGATAGTGCCTATTACCCAAAAACTAGATATACTGTAACTATACATCTAGCGACAGGATGGGTAGAAAAATGGAATTTGTAAAAGAATTAATTGCACAGTACGGATACTGTGGCATCTTTATCGCATTAGTTGGAGGAATTGTTGGACTTCCGATCCCTGACGAACTGCTATTATTAACAGTTGGATACTTTACTCATTCAGGCGAACTTAATATATTTCTCTCATTACTCATATCGACACTCGGCTCAGTGATTGGAATTTCTATTAGCTATTATTTAGGAAAGAGGCTCGGTCTTCCTTTTCTACTAGCGCATGGTTCAAAGCTTTTTCTTTCAGAGAAAAAAATTGAACGGTCCCAACAGCTTTTTCAAAAATACGGCGCGTTCATTTTAATGATTGGATATTTTATTCCGGGTGTTCGTCATCTAACAGGATACATTGCAGGAATATCAGACCTCCCCTTTAAAAAATTCACACTTTATGCTTACAGTGGTGCGATTATTTGGGTCCATACTTTTGTCTTAGCAGGAAGCTATATGAGATGGGATTGGCAAAGATTAAGTGATTCGATCCTTGCTCACAAATTTTTATTTGGTAGTATTGTTGGGTTCCTGATTTTATCATTTGTCTCGTGTTATATTATATATCAAAATCTAAAGCGCAAAAAACTTCGTCGGCAATATTACCACAACTGAGAATTTTGATCAATTAATGAGAATATTTAATTGATTTATTAATAGAATCCCCTAATTATTAATACTTATTATTATGTAACAGGTCGATCTTATATTGACCTGTTCTTTCTGCTAAGATAAACTAAAGATACGATCTTTGTTTTAACTTGAGAGGAGCTTTTCCAATGCTACCAGATGATTTAACCAAAGCCTTAAACAACCAAGTCAATTTTGAATTTTATGCAGCTCACTCGTATACAGCCATTGCTGCGTACTTTGCCAACCAGGGGTTCAAAGGCTTCAGAAACTTTTTCTTAGTACAAGCTGAAGAAGAGCGTTTCCATGCTATGAAAATTTATAACTTTTTAGTGGATGTTGGTGAACGAGTCATCATCGACACGATGGAACAACCTAAGAATTTATTCCAATCACCACTTGAAGCGATTGAACACTCATTAGCTCAAGAGAAGGATGTCACAAAAGCTATTTACAAGATTGCTGACTTGGCAACAGAGCATAAAGAGCATGCTACAATGGCACTTATGAATTGGTTTGTAGAAGAACAAGTTGAAGAAGAAAGCATGTTCCGTGACATGATTGCCAAAGTGAAACGGATTGATGTAGATAGCAGTGCTTTTATCATGCTTGATTCTGAACTAGGCAAGCGTTCATTTGACGCTGAAGAAGAACATTAAGATGGTAGAAGAACAGGACGCAATGGCGTTCTGTTTTTTTGTCGCTAAAAAGTGGTCACTCATTATGAGCGACCACTTTTGATTAAATAACTTGATTAAAAAATGCCAATACTCTCTCACTTACCTTAATCTCGTTCTCTTTTTTCGAAAAGCCGTGACCTTCATCCTCAAAAACAAGATATTCAACTTCTGTACCTTGGGCACGAAGAGATTCAACAATTTGGTCAGATTCGGCTTTTACAACACGCGGATCGTTTGCCCCCTGGATAACAAGCATCGGTTTTGTCATCGTCTCTAAATACGTAATAGGAGAGTCACGAGTAAACCGCTCTTTATCTTCAATCGGATCACCTATCCACGTTTTCATCATCGGTTTCCAAAATTCAGGAACACTATCATAAAAGCTGAACAAATTGGAGACACCAAAGATATCTACAACCGCTTTAAAATAGTCAGGATGGCGTCCATGAAGCAATAAAGCCATATATCCGCCATAGCTGCCGCCCATCAATAGAACCTTATCCTTATCTACATATCCTTGATCAATCATATAATCGACACAAGCAATATTATCTAAACGAGGCCCATGCCCCCAGTCCCCTTCTACCATTTTCATAAAAGCAGAACCGTAATCACTAGAACCCCTAAAATTCGGTGCTACGATATTATAGCCTTCATAAATTAAATGCTGAAACATTGCCCTAAAAAATTTCCCCTCAGAACTTTGAGGACCACCGTGCGGCCAAAGAATCAGGTGTTTATTATCTACTTGAGGTCTTGCCTTAAAATATAAAGTCTCAATTTCTAAATCATCAAAGGACTTGTATGTTAAAACTTGTGGCTCGGACAATTCTTGCTGATCTAATCCCGAAACATGAATCTTCGTTAATGCCTTCCATTGTTGCTCGTTGTTTAATGTATATAGATTTATTGGTTGTGTAGCTGTGCCACCAGCAAGATAGAGCGTATCTTGTTTTGAAAGAACAGCTTTTGCGATATTCGTAACAGGAAGCTTGAGATCAGATATTTTTTGATTTTTTATATCAAACTGATACATCTTTTCTTCTACTCCGGCTGATGCAGTTATATACAACAAGTCTTTTGCCTGATTCACCTTTAAATCCTTTAATTCAATGCCAGCAAGCTCGACCACTTTTTTCATTGTTTTTGTTTTGGTATTAAAATGAGCCAAATAAGATAAATCCGCTTCATAGTTTGTTGTGAAATAGATGTCAGTATCCGAGACAAAAACAACACTTTCAAACGTATAAGCTAAATCAGGATTTTCAACAAATGGTATAAGCTCACCATCTTCAAGTAGATAAGGTACACTATGAGTATTGGCAAAACTCTTACCCAGAATCAGCTTCGTTTCCCCTTCATTTTTTGCAGCTAAAAAGGTTGGTGTTGTTTCACCCGTATGTATAGTACGTATCTCACCAGTTTGCAAATCATATGTATTTGTATTTAAATAAGTCGGGTTCTCATCTGTTGTATTGTAAAAAAGTAACGTCCCATCGCCCGAAAGACCTTCTACCATATGACGCTGCCCTTCTTTTTGAACAAGTGGTTTAAGCGTACCGCCATTACGTGGCAATGCGTAAATTTGAGCATTCTCATCACCTTCATGATCAAATGAAGCAATAATAAATGAACCATCCTTGCTGTACATTAAGCTATGACATCTTTCACCAATTGATGTTAGCTTATAAGGGAAACGCGAGTCTGTATCCATCCCCCATAATTCAAACTCCCCACTAATATTCGCTGAGAAAACAATTTGATCTTCCGTAGGACTAACATCAAAATCACTTGTTTTAACTAATTCAAAAAATTGACTTGCTTTAGGTTTGTCGAATGTAATCATCTCATTAATCTCCTTATAGTATGTAAGATTGTAAGTCTATTCCTTCTATCTATTTATTCTATCATTATAAACAGGTATTTTCCCAATGTTTTGATTTCTTGATTCACCTTGTATGACGCTCTTGATGCCCTTAGTCTTATAGTAAACCTACTAAAGGGAGAGGATCTCATGCGTCTAAAAGTATTAATCCTTTGTTTAATCGCTCTTTTTGTTCTTAGTACGCCATATTCAGTAAACGCTGGTTCGTTTGGAAAAGGCGATCCATTTGGACCGGTTGGTGAATGGTACATTGGCGAGGAATCTAGCACACCAAACAGTCATTCTCCAGTGTTATTTGTTCATGGCTATAATAGTTCCTCTACTACTTGGTGGAAAGAGAATGATATGTATGATTTATTTCGCGAAGCAGGTTATCGCACTTCATTTATTAACCTACATCCAGATAAAGATATGTGGGTGAATGGTGCCATTTTAGCAGACAAGCTAGAGCAGATCTATGATTACTTTGGTGAACCATTAATGGTGGTTGCTCATAGCAAAGGTGGACTCGATACACAATCCGCTTTAGTTCATTTTAATGCAGAGCAATATGTCTCAAAGGTATTTACACTCTCTAGCCCTCATCATGGAAGCGAACTTGCCGACTTGGCACATAGTAATTGGGCCTCCTGGTTAACTGGTATTATCGGTGCTCGCAGCGAAGCCACTGAATCCTTACAAACCGGTGCAATGGCTCAATTTCGGCAAGAAACCGACCCCTTAGCTCAGGAGTTAGATGTTCCATTTTATACATTCTCGGGCTACGAACCCGGTTCCTTTGGTTCAGCATTGTACTGGGGCGGGATCTATCTTAATTCTTACGGAGAAAATGATGGCAGTGTAACAGTTAATCACTCAAAGTTGTCCTATGCTCATGAAAGAGAATCTGGACCGTGGAATCACTCAGAAGTAAAAACCGGCGAGTATGCCTATTCATTTATTGAACCATTATTACATGCGGAATCAAGCTATGAAAGGCAAAGAAATGGATATCCCTATTCTAGCGGTACGATCGTTCGCGGAGGAGAAGTTGAAGACATACTAACAGAGGAATTTCTTGTTGAATCAGATGTAGACTTAGCCTCAGTCCACCTTTTAACAAATGAAGAAGTGCATAATGCAGAATTCATTGCTCCAGATGGAACCAAGCATCAAGCAGTGTCCCAAGCAAGAAAAAGAACACTCTGTCTTCGCAGATGCCTGGATCTCTTCTTTTGATATCGAGAATCCTATCCCAGGAAATTGGCAGGTACAAATGGAACATACTACAGGAGAAGAACCACTTACCTATCTATTAATATCTGGACTTGAAGGAGGTATCTCAGGAGAGCTCTATCTAGATCCATTTACCACAAACGTTCAAGTGGACGAGGGCAGCATTAACTCAGAGGATCTTAGCGTAACCGTGCACATCAATGACGAACTCATTATGAATCAGGGATCAATATCCAACTTTCAATCAATGTCCCTCCTAAATAAAGAAGAAGGTGCCTATAGCATAACAATAGATATAGAAGGAAAAACCAAAAAAGGAGAACTCTTCGAACGAACACTCATTCAAAATATCTATATTGATTCAGAAGGAAATCAACTTATTTAATAAACAATAAAAAGATCGCGCATTTCCTATTGAAATGCGCGATCTTAATGCCCGGCAACGTTCTACTCTCGCAGGGGGAAGCCCCCAACTACCATTGACGCAGAAGAGCTTAACGGCCGTGTTCGGCATGGGAACGGGTGTGACCTCTTCGCTATTGCTACCGGACTTATATGTGATATTCTCTAACACAATGATTAGAATATCACGTCTTATTGATGAGCGCAATAGGTTTTGCAAAATTTGTCGTAAAACTTTAATTGAAGTCGATACTTACTCCATATATTACCGGAGGGGCTAGGTGCTGGGAAGGAGTTCTTGGTCTGGTGAGCCCGGGCTTGGTCTCGATCGTCGCAGGTTGGTAATATAAAGATGGTTCTTGCTAACCTTGTCCTTTCTCTTGCTAATGAGGTGAGGCTCTTGGGTATGATGCTTTTTATCTTGGTGTATGGGCTTAGTACTGGGTAAACGGTGGATTGCTCTTACTGCGGGGCCAGTTTCTCTTGATGTTGTAGCTTGGTTCTTAGTATATTGGTGCTCTAGCTTGGATAAGGCTTTGTGGTTCTTTGTATTGCCCTTGGTTTTCGAGTTAAAAGGTTTGCAGGGTTGATTTAATCGGTTTAAACCTCGATAGGTTTATTCCTTTTGAGATGGTTTAAGGTGGATGGGTAGAGTTCTTGCTGTTGGTCTTTCTTTCTTGGTGAGGAGGGCTCGGGCTTGGTGTGGGGAGGGGGTTCTTGGTGCGGAGGGAAGTCTCTTGGTGGTATGAAGATGGTTCTTGCTAACGTCGTCTTTTCTCTGGCTAGTGAAGGGAGGTTCTTGGTGCGCTAGCTGTTTTTCTTAGTGTAGAGGCATGGCGCTGGGTAAAAGGTTGATCGCTCTTGCTTTATCTCCGGTTCCTCTTGTTAATGAAGCTCGTTTCTTGGTGGATCGGTTGCTCTAGCTTGGTTACGTTCGCCTGTTTCTTGGTATTGTCTTTGTTCCTTCTCTTTACTGCTTTTAATCGGTAATCCGAATCGATTTCTTTCTCTTCCTTCCATCCTTCTCCTCTTGATTCTCCGCCCTTTTTTCTTACTATCCCCCTCCCCTTCTAAATAGAAGCACAATCCGTCTTGGTTCACGTCTTTTTCTTCTTGCTCATGACTTCGAACTTCTTGGTACCGAACCCTGCACTATCCGGATACACAAAAAACCCCTTCATCCAATGGGTTAACCATCAGATGAAGGGGTTTTTAAAGTGCCCGGCAACGTTCTACTCTCGCAGGGGGAAGCCCCCAACTACCATTGACGCAGAAGAGCTTAACGGCCGTGTTCGGCATGGGAACGGGTGTGACCTCTTCGCTATTGCTACCGGACTATGCTGGACGGCCAATCATCGGCGCGCTTCTTCGTCCACTTCGTCTTGTCACTCCGTCACGTATGAAGATACGCTCCTTCGTTCCAATCCTTGTGTCCTCGAATCACTTGATGCTTGTTGTCCATCTTGAGAAAAAGATTCTCTCAAAACCAAATCGTGCCCACAGGAGGAGGAACTCACCGAAGTGACTTCTTCTTCCTGTTTCTATGCTACTCACACTGTCTTTCACCATGTTGGATAAGTCCTCGACCGATTAGTATCTGTCCGCTCCACGTGTTGCCACGCTTCCACTCCAGACCTATCAACCTCATCATCTCTAAGGGGTCTTACTGGCTTACGCCATGGGAAATCTCATCTTGAGGGGGGCTTCATGCTTAGATGCTTTCAGCACTTATCCCGTCCACACGTAGCTACCCAGCGATGCTCCTGGCGGAACAACTGGTACACCAGCGGTGTGTCCATCCCGGTCCTCTCGTACTAAGGACAGCTCCTCTCAAATTTCCTGCGCCCGCGACGGATAGGGACCGAACTGTCTCACGACGTTCTGAACCCAGCTCGCGTGCCGCTTTAATGGGCGAACAGCCCAACCCTTGGGACCTACTTCAGCCCCAGGATGCGACGAGCCGACATCGAGGTGCCAAACCTCCCCGTCGATATGGACTCTTGGGGGAGATAAGCCTGTTATCCCCAGGGTAGCTTTTATCCGTTGAGCGACGGCCCTTCCATTCGGCACCGCCGGATCACTAAGCCCGACTTTCGTCCCTGCTCGACTTGTAGGTCTCGCAGTCAAGCTCCCTTATGCCTTTGCACTCTTCGAATGATTTCCAACCATTCTGAGGGAACCTTTGGGCGCCTCCGTTACTGTTTAGGAGGCGACCGCCCCAGTCAAACTGCCCACCTGACAATGTCCCTGACCCGGATCACGGGTCGAGGTTAGAATGTCAGCACCGTCAGGGTAGTATCCCACCAATGCCTCCACCGAAGCTGGCGCTCCGGTTTCAAAGGCTCCTACCTATCCTGTACAAACGATACCAACATCCACTATCAGGCTACAGTAAAGCTCCATGGGGTCTTTCCGTCCTGTCGCGGGTAACCTGCATCTTCACAGGTACTATAATTTCACCGGGTCTCTCGTTGAGACAGTATCCAAATCGTTACACCATTCGTGCGGGTCGGAACTTACCCGACAAGGAATTTCGCTACCTTAGGACCGTTATAGTTACGGCCGCCGTTTACTGGGGCTTCAATTCAGAGCTTCTCCCGAAGGATAACCCCTCCTCTTAACCTTCCAGCACCGGGCAGGTGTCAGCCCCTATACTTCGCCTTGCGGCTTCGCAGAGACCTGTGTTTTTGCTAAACAGTCGCTTGGATCTTTTCACTGCGGCTCTCTCGGGCTTGCACCCTAATAGAGCACCCCTTCTCCCGAAGTTACGGGGTCATTTTGCCGAGTTCCTTAACGAGAGTTCTCCCGCGCGTCTTAGAATTCTCTTCTCGCCTACCTGTGTCGGTTTGCGGTACGGGCACCTTCCACCTCGCTAGAGGCTTTTCTAGGCAGCGGAGGATCAGGGACTTCGGTACTAAATTTCCCTCGCTATCACTGCTCAGCCGAACGGAAAGCGGATTTGCCTACTTTCCAGCCTAACAGCTTAGACGCGCATATCCATCAGCGCGCTCACCCTACCTTTCTGCGTCCCCCCATTACTCAAACGGTGGAGAGGTGGTACAGGAATATCAACCTGTTGTCCATCGCCTACGCTTTTCAGCCTCGGCTTAGGTCCCGACTGACCCTGAGCGGACGAGCCTTCCTCAGGAAACCTTGGGCTTTCGACGGAGGGGATTCTCACCCCTCTTTTCGCTACTCATACCGGCATTCTCACTTCCAAGCACTCCACTAGTCCTCACGATCTAGCTTCGCTGTCCTTGGAACGCTCCCCTACCACGAACACCTAAGGTGTTCATCCATAGCTTCGGTGATACGTTTAGCCCCGTTACATTTTCGGCGCAGAGTCACTCGACCAGTGAGCTATTACGCACTCTTTAAATGGTGGCTGCTTCTAAGCCAACATCCTGGTTGTCTGGGCAACTCCACATCCTTTGCCACTTAACGTATACTTTGGGACCTTAGCTGATGGTCTGGGCTGTTTCCCTCTTGACTACGGATCTTAGCACTCGCAGTCTGACTCCCGAGGATAAGTACTTGGCATTCGGAGTTTGACTGAATTCGGTAATCCTGTGGGGACCCCTCGTCCAATCAGTGCTCTACCTCCAAGACTCTTCCCTCGAGGCTAGCCCTAAAGCTATTTCGGGGAGAACCAGCTATTTCCGAGTTCGATTGGCATTTCACCCCTACCCACACCTCATCCCCGCATTTTTCAACATGCGTGGGTTCGGGCCTCCATTCAGTGTTACCTGAACTTCACCCTGGACATGGGTAGATCACTCGGTTTCGGGTCTACGACGGCGTACTCAAATCGCCCTATTCAGACTCGCTTTCGCTACGGCTCCGCCTCATCAGCTTAACCTTGCACGACATCGTAACTCGCCGGTTCATTCTACAAAAGGCACGCCATCACCCGTTAATGGGCTCTGACTAGTTGTAGGCACACGGTTTCAGGATCTCTTTCACTCCCCTTCCGGGGTGCTTTTCACCTTTCCCTCACGGTACTGGTTCACTATCGGTCACTAGGTAGTATTTAGCCTTGGGAGATGGTCCTCCCGGATTCCGACGGGGTTTCACGTGTCCCGCCGTACTCAGGATACACTCCGGAGGAAACGAAGTTTCGGCTACGGGGTTGTTACCCTCTTTGACGCATCTTTCCAGATGCTTCACCTACTCCGTTTCTTTATGACTCCAATGGAATGTCCTACAACCCCTGAAGGCAAGCCTTCAGGTTTGGGCTCTTTCCGTTTCGCTCGCCGCTACTCAGGAAATCGATTTTTCTTTCTCTTCCTCCGGGTACTTAGATGTTTCAGTTCCCCGGGTCTGCCTCCTCGTATCCTATGTATTCAGATACGGGTACCATTCGATTAAAAATGGTGGGTTCCCCCATTCGGATATCCTCGGATCAAAGCTCACTTACAGCTCCCCGAGGCGTTTCGCCGTTCGTCGCGTCCTTCTTCGGCTCCTAGTGCCAAGGCATTCACCGTGCGCCCTTTCTAACTTAACCAAATTTGACTGCAGATCATCGGCGCATTTCTTCGTCCACTGCGTTATTCTCAATCGGTCACGTACGGGTGTACGTTCCCTCATTCGAAAACTTGTGTCCTCGAACTGCTTGATGCTCTTTGTCAAATACACTGGTGTATATAAAGACTCGCTCACATCTATAGAGATGATTGCGTTGTGTGTGTGTTTTGCATTGCACGATTTAGTTTTCAAAGAACCAACCTTCAGACACAAAAAAAGGTCATCAAATAACACTTATATTTGTTCTAAAGAGATTATGGTGGAGCCTAGCGGGATCGAACCGCTGACCTCCTGCGTGCAAGGCAGGCGCTCTCCCAGCTGAGCTAAGGCCCCGTTACTATTTAAATGGTGGGCCTGAGTGGACTCGAACCACCGACCTCACGCTTATCAGGCGTGCGCTCTAACCAGCTGAGCTACAGGCCCCCAAATGGGGTAAATATTAGAATGAATAAGTTCATTCAAAACCGAACAAAAGCCAAAGCGTATTCACATCAGGTAAACCTGTGTGATCGACTAGAAGTATTACTCCCTAGAAAGGAGGTGATCCAGCCGCACCTTCCGATACGGCTACCTTGTTACGACTTCACCCCAATCATCTGTCCCACCTTCGGCGGCTGGCTCCAAAAGGTTACCTCACCGACTTCGGGTGTTACAAACTCTCGTGGTGTGACGGGCGGTGTGTACAAGGCCCGGGAACGTATTCACCGCGGCATGCTGATCCGCGATTACTAGCAATTCCAGCTTCATGCAGGCGAGTTGCAGCCTACAATCCGAACTGAGAATGGCTTTATGGGATTGGCTTCACCTCGCGGCTTCGCAACCCTTTGTACCATCCATTGTAGCACGTGTGTAGCCCAGGTCATAAGGGGCATGATGATTTGACGTCATCCCCACCTTCCTCCGGTTTGTCACCGGCAGTCACCTTAGAGTGCCCAACTAAATGCTGGCAACTAAGGTCAAGGGTTGCGCTCGTTGCGGGACTTAACCCAACATCTCACGACACGAGCTGACGACAACCATGCACCACCTGTCACTTTGCCCCCGAAGGGGAAGCTCTGTCTCCAGAGTGGTCAAAGGATGTCAAGACCTGGTAAGGTTCTTCGCGTTGCTTCGAATTAAACCACATGCTCCACTGCTTGTGCGGGCCCCCGTCAATTCCTTTGAGTTTCAGCCTTGCGGCCGTACTCCCCAGGCGGAGTGCTTAATGTGTTAACTTCGGCACTACGGGCATCGAAACCCCTAACACCTAGCACTCATCGTTTACGGCGTGGACTACCAGGGTATCTAATCCTGTTTGCTCCCCACGCTTTCGCGCCTCAGCGTCAGTTACAGACCAGAGAGTCGCCTTCGCCACTGGTGTTCCTCCACATATCTACGCATTTCACCGCTACACGTGGAATTCCACTCTCCTCTTCTGTACTCAAGCCTCCCAGTTTCCAATGACCGCTTGCGGTTGAGCCGCAAGATTTCACATCAGACTTAAAAGGCCGCCTGCGCGCGCTTTACGCCCAATAATTCCGGACAACGCTTGCCACCTACGTATTACCGCGGCTGCTGGCACGTAGTTAGCCGTGGCTTTCTGATGAGGTACCGTCAAGGTACCGCCCTATTCGAACGGTACGTGTTCTTCCCTCATAACAGAGCTTTACGAGCCGAAACCCTTCATCACTCACGCGGCGTTGCTCCGTCAGACTTTCGTCCATTGCGGAAGATTCCCTACTGCTGCCTCCCGTAGGAGTCTGGGCCGTGTCTCAGTCCCAGTGTGGCCGATCACCCTCTCAGGTCGGCTACGCATCGTCGCCTTGGGGAGCCATTACCTCTCCAACTAGCTAATGCGCCGCGGGCCCATCTCACCGTGAGAGCCCGAAGGCCCTCTTTTAATCTTGCACCAGGAAGTGCTAGATGTTATCCGGTATTAGCCCCGGTTTCCCGGAGTTATCCCAGTCGATAAGGCAGGTTGCCCACGTGTTACTCACCCGTCCGCCGCTAACGTTTTTGAAGCAAGCTTCAAAAACGTCCGCTCGACTTGCATGTATTAGGCACGCCGCCAGCGTTCGTCCTGAGCCAGGATCAAACTCTCCAAAAAGTGGTGAGTTGATTGTTACTGTTGGCATTGATGTCTCCATCAACTTTCCAATTGCGCAGTGTTACCTGCGACTTTTTTGTTACTAATGAGATATCATGTATCTCTTCGTACGCTTGGCTTTTGTTCAGTTTTCAAAGAACTTGTTTGTCGCTCACTTGGCGACTTTTATATGTTACCAAACATCGAAATGTTTGTCAACAACTTTTTTTGGTGGGCCTGAGTGGACTGGAACCACCGACCTCACGCTTATCAGGCGTGCGCTCTAACCAGCTTGAGCTACAGGCCCAAAAGAGCGGGTGATGAGAATCAACCACATCATCAGCTTGGAAGGCTGAGGTTTTACCACTAAACTACACCCGCACAATATAATAATGTCGACCAAAAATTAAATGGTCGGGAAGACAGGATTTGAACCTGCGACCCCTTGGTCCCAAACCAAGTGCTCTACCAAGCTGAGCTACTTCCCGAAGTCTATGTAATAGAAAAGATAAGCGCGCCCGAGAGGAGTCGAACCTCTAACCGCTTGATTCGTAGTCAAGTACTCTATCCAGTTGAGCTACGGGCGCAAGCAATGAGAATAAATCATTATGCAACCTGTTGAAGAACATTGGTAAGTGCGTCGCTCTTAACGACAAGTAATAATATATCACGTCCTGATGAAAAGCTTCAATAGTTTTTTAAAAAAACTTATCAACTTTTAAAATGTTTATTTATTCTTACAGTTTAAGAATGCAGTACCTCCACAAAAGATATGCATACTTGATTTAAAAAACACTTACACGTGAAAATC